>NZ_CAWURG010000016.1:0-138531 GCF_963924895.1 uncultured Sphaerotilus sp. | reverse complement strand
TGTCCTTGATGCGCAGCTTGAGGGTCTTCACGGCTTCCATCCGGCAACTGTATTTCCATACATGTCGGTTGACAAGCCGTCCCGGCTTGAACGCTCGACCCCGGGCTGAACCCCGGGGCTTGTCGCTTCGTCCGGGTCAAGGCGCCAGGAACAGCGCCGGGTCCACCGTCGCCCGGTTCAGCGTGACCGACCAGTGCAGGTGCGGCCCGGTGACGCGGCCGGTGGCGCCGACGTCGGCAATGCGGTCGCCGGTGCGCACGAGGTCGCCCACCTTCACGTGCGTGGCCGAGAGGTGGCAGTACATCGTCAGCAGGCCGCCGCCGTGGTCGAGCCAGACGGTGCCGCCGTTGAAGAAGTAGTCGCCGACATCGACCACCCGCCCCGCTGCCGGCGCCACGATGGGCGTGCCGGTGGGGGCGGCGATGTCCATGCCACTGTGCGGATTGCGGGACTGGCCGTTGAAGACGCGGCGCAGGCCGAAGGAGCTGGAGCGCGGCCCCGGCACCGGCTGGCGCAGGCGCAGCGTGGCGGGCAGCGGCTCGCTGAAGGTGGCGATGACCTCGGCCTGGTGCGCGCGCTCGCGCTCGTGGCGGGCGAGGTTCTCAGGGGTGAGTTCGACGTGCTTGGGCGCCACGCTCAGACGCTGCTCGGCGTAGCGCATGGGCGCCACGGTGAAGGACAGGCGCGCCGCCGGGGCGCCCTCGCGCTGCACGGTGACCTCGTCCTTGCCAGCGCGGGCGCCCAGCGGCAGACCCAGCACGGCGGTCCACTCGATCGGGTCGCCCACCACCAGCACCGGCACGCCCGCGTGGCGCACGGTCGGCGGCAGGTTGGACGGGCCGAGCGACAGCGTGGCGATACCGCCCGGCACCGGGCGGGCGACGGGAAGATCAGGGGACGCGGCCAGGGTCAGGACTGGGGCAAGCAGCACGGCGGCCAGCACGGCCGCGGACAGGGTGGAATTCATCGCGGCATCATGCCGCAGCGCCGGGCCGTTGTGCGTGCGGAGCGGCCGGGCGCAGGTGCTCGGGCGTGCGCTCGTTCATCGGGGAGTTCCTGTGGCGGGCACGCGGCGACGGGCGCTCATCTCGGCGCCCATGTCGGCCAGGGTCGCGGCATCCAGCAAGGTCCGGGCCTGCGGGTAGGCGTGGGCCTCCTCGCGGGCGATGTGGCCGGCGTAGACCGCGGTGAACTCGGCCAGCGCCTCCGGCAGCGGGAAGGTGGTCGAGGCCGGTGCTTCGTCCGCCCACTGCTGCAGCGGCACGCGCAGCGCGGCCCAGAGCGCCTCCATGCGCCGGTGTTCGGCCACCAGTTGCTCGGCCAGCGCGCGCAGGTCGGCATCGTCGCTGGCCAGCAGCGGTGGCAGGACGTGGCGTTCCTCGTCGAGGTGGTGGTGTGGCGCGGCGAGGTCGAAGTAACGCAGCACGTCGCGGGCGGCGCTGCGCGAGGCGGCGTCGTGGCCGTGGTCGCGCACATGGGCCACCAGCCGCTGCAGCAGCGCCAGACTGCGCTCGACCCGGTCGTGGCAGGCCTGCAGCATCTCGAAGGGCTGGTCGAAACCGACCGCAGGCGAGGCGAAACCGGGCAGCGCCGTCGCGTTCATCCGCGCTCGCTCTGCCGCTGGTCGCCGTCCAGCGCCATGGCCCGGTGCGCCTTCAGCTCGGCGACCCACTGGTCGAACTGGTAGGGGTCGACCACCCTGCCCTCGCGCGGCTCCTCGCGCCCGCAGTCGATCACCACCTCGTCCGGCGCCCAGCGCAGCAGCTGCGGCAGGTCGGCGCGGCGCGGCGCGGCCATCAGTCCGACCTGCACGCCCATGCGCCGCAATCCGTCGAAAGCCCCCAGCAAGCGCCCCGGCGAGACGCGCTGCTGCCAGAGGTCGCTGCCCTGCGCGTCCGTGCCGCGGGCGTCCAGCAGCACGCTGGCGAAGCCCTGCTGCGTCACCAGGCTCAGGCGCTGCGCCCAGGCCGCACCATCACCGTGGTCCAGCGGCACGCGCAGCACCGGCGTCACCGGCACGCCCTCGCGGGCGAGCTGCCCGAGCTGGGTCAGCAGCAGCACCGACGACGGCCGCGCCGGCACCAGCACGCGCACCCGGTCCACCCCGCAATCGGCCACCCGCCGCACCCGCAGGCGCACGGCGGACAGTGTCGGCGCCGCCAGCGGGCCGATGCCCGCACCGACCACCACCCCGTCGCGCAGCAGCCGCAGCCGGGCCACCACCGCGCGGATCACCTCGGGCGCGGCCGACATCACCTCGACCCCGGCGGCACCCGCGCGGACGGCCCAGGCCGCCTCTGCCGGATCGCGCACGCAAAGCTGCAACTGCATTGCTTCCTGCCTCTGTCCTTGCATCGCTCTGTTTTTCCCTGAATACACGGCCCGAATTGTCCACGACCCCACCGCGTGCCGCGGCCATGGCCGCCGATATACTGATTCGATTCCCCCCTCCCACCCTGGCCTTCGCCTTTCCGACCCGAGATCCGCATGAAATTCACCGGCTCCTCCCAGTACGTCGCCACCCAGGACCTGATGCTCGCGGTCAACGCCGCCATCACGCTGCAGCGCCCGCTGCTGGTCAAGGGCGAACCCGGCACCGGCAAGACCATGCTGGCCGAGGAAGTGGCCGCCGCGCTCGGCATGCCGCTGATGCAGTGGCACATCAAGAGCACGACCAAGGCGCAGCAGGGCCTCTACGAGTACGACGCCGTCAGCCGCCTGCGCGACAGCCAGCTCAACGACGCCGAGAGTGCGGCGAAGGTGCGCGACATCCGCAACTACATCGTCCAGGGCACGCTGTGGCAGGCCTTCACCGCGGACCAGCCTGTGGCGCTGCTGATCGACGAGATCGACAAGGCGGACATCGAGTTCCCGAACGACCTGCTGCGCGAGATCGACCGGATGGAGTTCTACGTCTACGAGACGCGCGAACTCGTCCGGGCCAAGCACCGCCCGCTGGTCTTCATCACCTCGAACAACGAGAAGGAGCTGCCCGACGCTTTCCTGCGCCGCTGCTTCTTCCACTACATCAAGTTCCCGGAAGCGGAGACGATGCGCCAGATCGTCGAGGTGCACTTCCCCGGCCTGAAGAAGGAACTGCTCGCCGCGGCGATGAAGAACTTCTACGACGTGCGCAACCTGCCGGGACTGAAGAAGAAGCCGTCCACGTCCGAGCTGCTGGACTGGCTGAAGCTGCTGGTGGCGGAAGACATCTCGGCGGAAGCGCTGCACAGCACGGACCAGAAGGTCGCGATCCCGCCGCTGGTGGGCGCGCTGCTGAAGAACGAGCAGGACCTGACGCTGTTCGAGAAGCTGGTGTTCATGCAGAGCCGCAACCGCTGAGGCGACCTCCATGACGACCCTCTGGCCGGCTCCCGTCACGCTCCAGGGTCGGCATGTCCGGCTCGAACCGCTGCGCCCCGACCACGCCCCGGCGCTGGCCGAGGCGGTGCGCGAAGGGGAACTCTGGAACACCTGGTACACCGTGGTGCCGTCACCGGACGGCATGGCGGCCGAGATCGAGCGCCGGCTCGGTCTGCAGACGGCGGGCTCGATGCTGCCGTTCGCGGTGCTGGATGCCGAAGGCGCGCCAGTCGGCATGACCACCTACATGCACATCGACGCGCGCTTCCGGCGCGTGGAGATCGGCTCGACCTGGCTGGCAAAGCGGGTACAGCGCACGGCATTGAACACCGAGGCCAAGTGGCTGCTGTTGCGCCACGCCTTCGAGACGCTGGACTGCATCGCGGTCGAGTTCCGCACCCACCGCTTCAACCAGCAGAGCCGCCGCGCCATCGAGCGGCTCGGCGCGCAGCTCGACGGCATCCTGCGCCACCACCAGCGCACGGCCGACGGCAGCCTGCGCGACACCTGCGTCTACAGCATCACCGCGCCGGAGTGGCCGACGGTGCACCAGCACCTGCGCGCCCGGCTGGACGCACCCGGCCGCTGAGCCTCACCAGCACTGCGCCGTGGTGTAGGTGGCCGAAGCCACGCCCTTGGTGCCGGCTTGGTCGTAGGTGTAGTTGCCGCACTTGTCGCCGACCTGGGCACCAGCCCGGGTGGCGAGCAGGCTGAAGCCGTTCGCATCCTGGCTGGCGATGGACAGCGCGTAGTAGCCCTGGGGCGAGGTCGAGGGATAGACGCCCGTCGAGCCGAGCGCCACCCCGGCGTAGGTGCCGCGCTCGGTGTAGTTGCGCTCCATCAGCTGGGCCACGGCCAGCAGGGCGGATTTGGCATCGGTGCGGCGCGAGGCCGCAATGTGCTCGCGGTAGGACGGCATCGCCACCGCCGCCAGGATGCCGACCACCGCCACCGCGATGATCAGCTCGATCAGCGTGAAACCACGCGCCCGCCGGGGGCAACCCAGCATCGTCTTCGTCATTGGATCTGCTCCCAGCCGGCGCGTCCGGAGGTCTGCGACAGGCCGGATTCGCGGACCTTCATGATGGTGCCCGTCGAGAGGCTGATGAGCTTGTCGTCCAGCGTGCGGTTCGTGCTGCGGATGAAGCGCGGCGCCGAGGGGATGGCCCCGGTCTTCACGCCGGACGGGTTGGTCTTGCCGGCGAGGTAGCTCAGCATGTCGGCGGCATTGACGCTGCCGTCCGCGTTCGTGTCGAGCGACGGCGTCTCCGGACGGTTGCCGGTGAGCGCGTCCACCTCCATCACCCAGCCATCGCCGCCATAGGTGCAGGCAACTGCTGTCGGGACCATGGTCGAGACAACCACCTTGCCCGCCCGCACCGACGCCTGCGCGACGATGCGCTCGCCCGAGGTCGGCAGGTTGAGCACCCAGCCCCGCTTGTTGTCCAGAAAGTCCTTCCGCTCGATCGTGTCGTCGCCGGTGTACGCCGGTGAGGCGGCGCCGACCGCGTGGGTCGTGAACCGGTAGGTGCGACCGTCCGGCCCGGTGGCCGTGCCCAGCACCGCCTGGGTCGTGAGCTGGCTGGACTTGACCGTGGCGCCCTTGTCCCAGATGCCATAGAGCGCCTGGGGGGAGCCGGAGGCGTTGTCACCGGTGTCGAGGTAGCGGCCGGTGCCGAAGGTGACGAGGTAGCCGCCCAGGGGGTGGGCGGTCACGTCGATCCGGGCCGTGATGGGTTGGCCGGAGGCGGTGGCGAACAGCTCCTTCGGACTGCTGGCGCTCCCGTAGGCCACCTTCCACTGCGTGGCGTCGGTGGCGGACAGGTCGAACTTCCAGAGATTGCCCGCGAGGTCGCCGGCGTAGACGATGTCGGCCACGCCGTTGTTGGCGCTGCTGACGGCCACCACACCGGACAGGCCATTGACACTGGACGGCGTGCCTACCTGGGCGCTGATGCGCGTGATCGCCCCGGTCTCGACGTCCACCAGCAGCAGCACGGCGCGGCCATTGGTGCTGTTGTAGCCATTGCCGAGGATGGCCATCCAGCGGCCGTTCTTCATGCGGGCGATCAGCGGCTGCTGCACGAGGTGGCCGACGTCGCCGTCGCTGCCGCTGATTTCCCAGCGCACCACGCCGGAGGCGGTGGACTCGGCGAACTTGGTGGGATCGGTCAGGTCGAGCGCGAACAGGCCCTTGCCACCCGCCCCCAGACCGCTGACCAGCACGGTGTGCCAGGCGCCGCCGTAGTAGACGTCCCGCGCCACCGGCGAGCCGTCGACGTTGTACTGGTGGGTGAAGCTGGTGTCGGCCAGGGCGCTGAGCTGGCCGGCCACCAGCCCAGGCACGTAGGCGAAGACCTCGTTGCCGGTGGCCGAGTTGAAGACGTGCAGCATGCCGTCGTTCGCACCCACCGCCACCAGCGGGGTCAACGTCGAGCGGGTCTGGCGGTAGGTGGCATAGGCGGCGGCCTCGGCGGCGTCGCGGACGTACTGGTCCCCGCCCTTCACGTAAGCCGGTGCGGAATTGATGATGTCCCCCAGCACGCTGACCGGGCGGCTGCGGAACACCGGCGCCGCGCAGTTGCTGCAGACCCGCAACTCGCGCGAGGAGTCGCCCCGCAGGTAGTTCAGGCGCAGCGCACCATTCGTGTCCGCGACACCCGAGCCGTTGCGGTTGAGGGCGGTCACCATGCTGGCATCGAGTTCGGTCGCGCCCGGCGACGCGGCGTTGGCCGGCCACCGGAACGGGATGCCGCGCGCACCGAGGGCGGCCGAGGCCTTGTAGGTGAAGATCTTGCGGCCGGTGTTCCAGTGCTGGGCGTTGAGCTGGACACTGGCATCCCAGCGGGGCGTCGACTGCGGCAGGCCGGTCGAGTCCAGCGGATAGGCCAGCAGCTGGCCGGACCAGTCGGCCGAGCTGAACCGGCCCTGGTAGGCCTCGGAGCCGGTGGTGAGCGAGCCAGAGTTCAGCGCCACGGCGCTGCCGGAGCTGGTGCGTGCGGCGATGTCACTGGTGATCTTCGTGAACGCGGCGTTCACGGCCGCCTGGTCCGATGCCAGGTAGGTGCTGGTGGTGCCGCCCAGCTGCGCCATCTGGTTCATCGCCGCGATCGACGAGGCGTCGGACGCCACATCGCCCAGCCCGATCAGGTAGGTCTGCACGTCGTACTGGCCGTTGATCGCCGCGTTGTTGGTCACCGAGACGTTGCGCAGCGCGGTGATCTGGGTGAACACGTCGCGGGTGGCCTGCCCGAAGGTCCAGACGCCGTTGCTGACGGTGTTGGTGGTCTCGGCGGGGGTGTAGGCGGTGCCGTCGGTGCGGATGGTCGGATCGCCGTCGGTGGCGATCACCAGGAAATTGCGCTGGCAGGTCTTGTCGATGATGGGCGACGCGTGGCCGCTCAGCGTGTTGGAGAAGTACTGCTGCACGGTCCGGATGGCCCCGGGCAGCGGCGTGCCGACCGAGCCGTTCTTCAGCTCCGTCGTGGCCAGCGAGCTGGTCTCGTTGCCCAGCAGCGTCATGAGCTGCTGGTAGTGGGTAGTGGAGTTGTCCTGCGCATCCTCCAGCACCGCCCCGCTGCCATTCCCATCGTTGCTGTAGTAGAGCGTCGGCAGGTCCAGCTCGGGCGCCGTGGTCTTGAAGATCGGCGCGTTCATCGCGAACGTCGACAGTCCCCAGCGGAAGGTGTTCTGGTAGGTGGTGATGTTCTGGCGCAGCACGTCCCGGGCGATGTTGCCGCGGGTGGCGAGGTTGGCCAGATCGGTCGTGCCACGGCCGCTCGGCATCAGGTACTCCATCGACGGCGAGTTGTCGTAGAGCACGAGCAGGTTCGGCTTCACCGAGGCCGCGAGGTAGAGCGGCGTCTGCGAGAAGTTGATGGTCTGCGCCTGCGCGAGGCCCGCGGCCGACAGCAGCAGGATCGCCACCCCGGCGCGAGCGCGGGCACGGGCACGGGCGCGGTTGCAGGTGGTGGTGCGCATGCGCTTCGGGTTCGGGTTCATCGCTTGATGTAGGTGGACTGCAGGATCACGACGGTGGAGGCGCGCAGCCCCGTCGCCCGGACGCTGATGCGGAAGGCCTGTGCGCTGTCCTCGTCGCTGTTGCCCAGGCTGGCGGACTGGCCGGAGACGGGGGGCAGCAAGGGCAGCAACTCGACGAGGTAGCGCGGCGGTGCGGCGACACCGGGCAGCGCCGTCGCGCCGGTCACGCTGCCGTAGGCGCGGCTCTGGCCGGCGGACGCACTCCAGTCGATCGACTGCCACAGGGGCTGTGAGGTCGGATTGCTCGAGGTCATCGACGGCGGCAGGCACAGGCCGCCGGTGCAGGCCGCCACGAAGGGCGAGGCCACCGAGAGATTGGCCTCGACGTCGGCCTCGGCGTCGCGCAGCGCGGCCTCGGCCGCCTGCAGCGCGATGTTGCGGTCGCGGGCATTGCCCGCCATGCGCTCCTGCACCAGGCTGGAGTTCATGCCGGCCAGTGCCAGCGACACCAGCACCACCATCATCATCAGGATGGTGATGAGCGAGAAGCCCGATTGCCCGGACCGTGTCCTGGCCATCGTCTCCACCGCCGCCATGTTCGATCCGTCAGCGCAGCGCATTGCGCACCTGCGTGGTGGTGGAGACGACCGTGCGCAGGCGCCGGTCGGTGGGCGTCACCGTCGCGCCGGCGAAGGTGTAGGGCTGGGCGCTGCTGGTGATGTTGTCCTCGGTGCTGGCCAGCAGCAGTTCGGTCTGGACGGTCACCACCTGGGTCCAGTCGGTGACGGAGGCAGGATCGACGTAGGCATCGGCGGCGCCGTCGGCATTGCTGTCCAGTCCCAGCGTGACGCGAAAGGCCTCGACCCCGGTCACCAGTTCCTGTGGCTGCGGCGTGCCGTCGTAAACCGGCGTGGTGTGGGACCACAGCGCCCGCTGCGAGGTCTTGCCGGTGCGTGCACTGGGGGCGAGGTAGTAGGTGACGGTGGCCAGCCGGAAGACCAGCGCATCCTGCAGGTAGGCCCGCCCCAGGCTGCTCACGCTGACCCCGGGTGTCGCGGTGACGCTGGCGCTGTGCTCGATCGAGCCGTCCAGTCCGGGCGTTGCGTTCGTGGCCTGGAACACGGCCGATCCGACGCAGTCGGACACCAGCAGCAGGTCGCGCGAGGTGATGCGCGCGGTCGGCGTGACGTTCAGCGCCGCGGTGTCGCTGGCCATCTCGGCGGTCAGCGCCCAGCCCGGCCCGACGGTGCGGCGTACCGTCAGCACGTCGCCCGCGAGATGGGGCACAGGACTCAGGGCCGGGCTGGACAAGGCGGCGTCCAGCGCAGGCGCCCAGGCCGATCCGTTGTGGTGCGAGGCCCAGATGCCCAGCCCGAAGTTGTAGAGGAACCCTGTCGGCGTGTTGAGCAGGTTGGTCAGCGGGGTGGACGCCCCGACACCCCGACAGCCCCGGAACCCGGACATGCGCAGATCGCCCGAGAGCGTGTCGACCGTGAAGCGCGCGCTTTCCTGCAGCCGGGACACGTGGTTCTGGGCCTGGAAAGTGCTCTTGCTGCCCAGGAAGATCGTGCCCATGACCCCCACCAGGAACAGCCCCAGTGCCATGGCCACCAGCAATTCGACCATCGTGACCCCATGGGCGAGGGACCGGTACAGGTTGCCGGTTCTCTTCATGGCCGCATCACGTTGACGAAACGGGACTCGGTGCCACGTTCATTCCAGAACACCTTGATGGCGATCTGGGACCCGATGCCGTCGCACGCCGGTGCAGCGGCCGTGCCGTCGTCGGCCGTGCTGTCGAGGCAGATCACGCCTGTTCCGCCGGGCAGTGCGCTCAGGACCGAGGTGCGCCACTCCACGAAATCACGTGCCGCCATCTGGGTGTTGCTGCAGGCATTGGTCAGCGTGCACGCCGACGTCGAGGTCGAGGGCGTGGTCAGGTTGTTGTACTGCCCGGCAGTCACCCCCGGCAGGTTCGCGCGCACGCGGTCCGCGGCTTCGTAGGCCAGCACGGTGGCCTTGCTGCGCCACAGGGCGCTGGAGTTGGCGGACAGCCCGCGCAATTGCAGGGCGGCATAGCCCAGCGCCGCCACCGCCAGGACCACGACCGACACCAGCACCTCGATCATCGCGAACCCGTTCCGGTTCAGCTGCATGTGGTGATCCTCGTCACATCGGCCAGTCCGCTGGGGGGCACCGTGATCTGCACGCCATTCTTCAGGCCGGTGGTCGGACACAGCACGAAGGTCACGGCCGACGCCGGTGTCAGGTAGCCGATGGCACTGAAGTTGAGGGTCGATGCACTCTGCATCTTCAGCGTGCCCGGCAGCGCCGCGTAGGTGCGCAGCAGCGTGTCGCCGCTGTCGACGGTGCCGCTGCCGTTGTTGTCGAGATAGAGGCTCCATCCCTTGCCATATTCGTTGCCGGTGACACCACCCGTGGCCGGCCGCACCAGCATCGGCAGGCCAGCGCGGGCCGCCTCGGTCCGGGCCAGCGCCAGGGACGACACCAGATCCGACGACAGCGCCGAGAGCCGGTTGCTGGCCGTGAAGGCGGTCAGCGCCGGCATGGCCACCGTCGCCAGAATCGCCAGCACGGCCACCGTCACCATCAGTTCGACCAGCGTGAAGCCCCGCGCGATGGTGATCGGGACATGCGGTGTCGGCAATTTCGGCGGCAACATCGGGCAGACGTGGTTCAGGCGGATGGAGGTGATCCTGAATGTAAGGAAACCCTGGCCTGCCACAGCCTCCGAAGAACCAGCCATTGCCCGCGCAATTCAACCCGGGTCGGTCCTGAACTTCACCGCGTGGCCTAGACTCGCAGACACGACGCGGTTGCCGTGCGTCCGGAGACTTCCCCCATGCTGATCGACTTCTTCTACACCCTGCGGGCCGCCAAGCTGCCGGTCTCGATCCGCGAGTACCTGACCCTGCTCGAAGCGCTGCAGGCCGGCGTGATCGACGACGACGGCGGCCCCTCGGTCGACAAGTTCTACTACCTGGCCCGCACGACGCTGGTCAAGGACGAGGTCCAGTTCGACAAGTTCGACCGCGCCTTCTCGGCCTACTTCAAGGGCGTGGAGATGCTGACCGACTTCACCCAGGAAGTGCCGCTGGACTGGCTGCGCAAGACGCTGGAAGTCGAACTCAGCCCCGAGGAGAAGGCCAAGATCGAGAAGATGGGCTGGGACGAGCTGATGGAGACGCTCAAGAAGCGCTTCGAGGAACAGAAGGAACGCCACGCCGGCGGCAGCAAGTGGATCGGCACCGGCGGCACCAGCCCCTTCGGCCACGGCGGCCACAACCCGCAAGGCATCCGCATCGGCGGCGCCAGCAAGAACAAGAGCGCCGTCAAGGTCTGGGAGCAGCGCGCTTTCCGCGACTACGACGACAACCTGGAACTCGGCACCCGCAACATCAAGGTCGCGCTGCGCCGCCTGCGCCGCTTCGCCCGCGAAGGCGCGGCGGAAGAGCTGGACCTGGACGACACCATCCACTGCACCGCGGCGAATGCCGGCCTGCTCGACATCAAGCTCGTCCCCGAGCGCCACAACAAGGTCAAGGTGCTGCTGCTGATGGACGTGGGCGGCACGATGGACGAACACATCCACCGCGTGGAAGAACTCTTCAGCGCCGCAAAAACCGAGTTCAAGCACCTGGAGTTCTACTACTTCCACAACTGCGTCTACGACTTCGTGTGGAAGAACAACCGCCGCCGCTACACCGAGAAGTTCTCGACCTGGGACATCATCCGGAAGTACAACCGCGACTACAAGCTGATCTTCATCGGCGACGCGACGATGAGCCCCTACGAGATCGTGCAGCGCGGCGGCAGCGTCGAATACAACAACGAGGAACCCGGTGCCGAGTGGCTGCAGCGCCTGACCCATGCCTTCCCGAAATTCGCCTGGATCAACCCGGAGCCGCCCGGTGTCTGGGAATACCGCCAGAGCATCGCCATGGTCCAGCAGTTGATGAGCCAGCGGATGTTCCCGCTGTCGCTCGCCGGCCTGGAACAGGCGATGCGGCTGCTGTCGAAATGAGCGGACGCGAGAGAAGAAGCCCCACCCTGCTGCTGCTGGCGGTTCTGGCCGCGACCGCCGTCCCCGCCATGGCCCAGACCGTGGCCCAGCCCACGGCGCAACCCGTGGCGCCAGCCGCCTCGGCGCCCGAAGACGACGCCGACACCCGCGACGTCACCTGGACACTCGACATCGCGGCGCCGCCCGAGCTGCGCACGCTGCTGGCGCGCTACCTCGACCTCTCGCGCTACCTCGCCACGCCGGACACCGCCCGCGTGCCCCGCGGGGAGCTGATGCGGCTGCGGCAGGCGGCACCCGCCCAGGCCCGCGCGCTGCTGGAAACCCAGGGCTATTTCAATGCCAAGGTGAGCACGCAGGCGCGCGACGACGGCACCGTCATCGCGCTGAAACTGCTGGTCGAGCCCGGACCGCTCACCCGCGTGCGCCAGACCCGTCTCGAATTCGAAGGCCCGCTGTCGATCGCCGCCGAAGCGCGCGACCCGGCCGCGGTTTCGCTGGTCGATCGGACGCGGTCCCGCTGGTCGCTGCCCGAGGGCGCGGCCTACACCCAGGACCGCTGGAGCGGCGCCAAGGGCGAGGTGCTCGCACTGCTGCGCGCCGAAGGCTACGCCACCGCCGGCTGGAGCGGCACCGTGGCCCAGGTGCGCGCTGTCGAAGACCGTGCGGCGCTGTTCCTGGTCGCCGACAGTGGCCCGCTCTACCGCTTCGGCGAGGTGCAGGTCACCGGGCTGGACCATGTGGACGCCGAGTCGGTGCGGGCGCTGCAGACCTTCTCCACCGGACAGCCGCTGCGCGAGCAGGCGCTGCTCGACTACCAGGACCGGCTGGTCAAGTCGGCGCTGTTCGACAGCGTCGCGATCGAGATGGAGCCGGACCCGGCGCTCGCGGACGCCATGCCGGTGGTCGTCAAGGTGCGCGAGCGCTCGCTGCAGCAGGCGACACTCGGTCTCGGTATCTCCGACAACACGGGGCCGCGGGTCACGCTCGAACACCTGCACCAGCGTGTCTTCGGCTTTCCCTGGCAGGCCAAGAGCAAGCTGCAGCTCGGCCGCACCGACCAGCAGGCGTCGGTCGACCTCACCTCGCATCCCCTGCCCGGCCCCTACCGCAACCTCATCTCGGCCTCGATCGGCCAGACCGACGCCAGCGGGCTGGAGGTCACCTCGCAGCGCGCCCGGATCGGCCGCAGCAAGGACGACGAGCGCCTGGAGCGCCTGTACTACCTGGAGTGGCAGCGCTCCCGCACCCGCCAGCTCGACAACGGCCTGACCGTGGACGACACCTCGGCCCTCTCCGGCAACTACCAGTGGATCTGGCGCCAGCTCGACCACCCGCTGCTGCCGACCAAGGGCGTGAGCCTGTCGCTGGACACGGCGCTGGGCCGCTCGTTCGCCACCACGGCGCAGCGCAGCGGCGTCTTCGGCCGGATCAACGGCCGGCTGACCCACTACGCCACGCTCGGCCAGAACTGGTACAGCACCAGCCGGCTGCAGGTCGGGCAGGTGCTGTCGGCGACGGCTGTGGCGGTGCCCTACTCGCTGCTGTTCCGCACCGGCGGCGATGACACGGTGCGCGGCTACGCCTACCAGAGCCTCGGCCCGAGCAACGCGGCCGGCACGGCGGTCGGCGGCCGGGTCACCGCCGTCGGCAGTGTCGAGCTGGCCCGGCCGATCCTGGCCCGGATGCCTGCGCTGTGGGGCGCCACCTTCATCGACGCCGGCAATGCCGCGCCGGACTGGAAATCCTTCAAGGCCGCCCTCGGCTACGGCGTCGGCCTGCGCTGGCGGAGCCCCGTCGGCGCGCTGCGTCTGGATCTGGCCTACGGGCAGCAGGTGCGCAAGGTGCGGCTGCATTTCAGCGTGGGCATCACCTTCTGACGATGGCCGACGACACCCCCGACGTTCCGGTCCGGTCCCCGCGAGCCCGCCGGTCCTGGTGGCCGGTGCTTGCCGGGCTGGCCACGCTGCTGTGCCTCCTGGGCGCCGGCCTGTACGCCGCCCTCGCCACCGAGCCCGGCAGCCGCTGGCTGCTCGGGCTGGTGCCGGGCCTGCAGGCCAGCGGGGTGCGCGGCCGGCTGCTGGGAGATTTCGACGCCGACCGGCTCCGCTACCAGCTCAACAGCAAGCAGGCATTGCAGATCGACCAGCTGCGCTGGCGCGGACTGGCGCTGAGCTGGCCCGATGGCAAGGCACCGCTGCTGAATCTTGTCCAGCTGACGATCGGCCACCTGGACTTGCAGGGCCCGTCCGCCAGCGACCAGCCGCCCGTGCTGCCGACGGCGCTGAATCTGCCGCTCGGCGTGCAGATCGGCGAGGTGCGGATCGACCGCCTCAGCATGGACGCGCTGCGCGAGCGCCCGGTGCGCGACCTGTCGGCGTCGCTGAGCCTGCAGGCCGGGCGCGGCGGTCTGCACCGCGTGGACGGGCTTCAGCTGCACTGGGACCGGCTGGCGCTGCACGGTCTGGTGGCGCTCGGTGCCGACGCGCCGATGCCGCTGGAGGCGCGCCTGGTGCTGACGCCGGAAGCGGCCGAACAGGCGGGGGCCGCCGCGGCCTCCACGACGCCGAACAAGCCCGCCACCGGCCTGCCGCAGGACTGGCGCGTTGACCTGCGCGCCCACGGCCCGCTGCAGCAGATCGCGGTCGACACGCGCATGGTCGCGCGCGGCCAGTCGCTGGAGCTGCAGGCCGAGGTCCACCCCGCCCAGCGCCAGCCGCTGAGCCATCTGCAAGCCCGGCTGCAGGCGCTTGACCTCGCCCCCTTCGCCAGCGGCCTGCCGACCACGGCGCTGTCCGGCCAGATCGACGCTCTGCTCGACACCCGCACCCGCACCGGCACGGCCCAGCAGCGCCTGCAGGTGCAGGTCGATCTGCAGAACCTGCGCCCCGGCCCCTGGGCGCAGCGCCTGGTGCCCATCGAGACCGTCAAGCTCACCGCCAGCGGCGACCTGCGCAACCCGGACGCCGGCACGGTCGACACCCTGCTCGTCAGCCTGAACGACGGCACCGACGCGGCCGGCACCGTGCTCGGCAGTGGCCGCTGGACGCTCAGCGGCGCGGGCGCCCAGCGCCGCCTGGACGCGGCCCTCAGCAGCACCTGGCAGGACCTGCATCCGGCGCGGCTCGATCCGCGGGCACCGGCAGTGCAGGTCAGCGGCCCGCTCACGCTGACCTATGGCCAGTCGCTGGGCGAGAACATCGCCGCCAGCCGGCGCATCACGCTGCACACCGACCTGCGCGGCCAGCTCGTCGGCGCCGGGTTGCCCGAAGTCCGGCTGCTGCTGCAGGCGCAGGCCACGCCGCAGCGCATCGACCTGGAGCAGCTCCAGGCCCGCAGCGGCGCAGCCAAGCTGGACGCGAGCGGCCACGCCGAGCAGGTCGACGCCCACTGGAAGCTGCTGCTGAAAGGCGATCTGGCGGCCTTCGACCCCAGTGTGTGGTGGCTAGGCGAAACCCAGTCCGCAGGTCCGCGCGGCACCCACCGCCTGGACGGCCAGCTCGACACCGACCTGCTCATCCCCGTGCCGCTGTCCCCCGGTCTGGCCGGACTGGCCGAGATCACCGGCCGCGCCGATCTGCACCTCGACCCCAGCCTGATCGCCGGTGTGCCGCTGGCGGGCCAGCTGAAACTGCAGACGCGTGCGGGCACCGGCACGTCCCGCTGGAACCTCGACCTGAAGGCCACCGCCGGCGCCCCGGCCGGCGCCGCCGAGGCCACCGATCTGCACCTGACCGGCGACCTCTCCGCCCCCGGCACCGAGGACCACTGGACCCTCCAGTGGAAAAGCAGCGCCCCCGAGCGCCTGAATCCGTGGATGAAACTCGCCGGATCGACCGCCCAGATCAGCGGCGACACCACGGGCCAGCTCGACCTCACCGGCCGCTGGCCCCGCGTGCGCAGCACTGGCCAGTTGCGCAGCGGCCAGCTGCACCTGGGGGCCTCCGACCTGAAGGCCCTCGACCTGCACTGGAAGGCCGGCACCTTTCCCGCCGACCCGATCGACGTCAGCGCGGAAATCGGCACCCTGCGCACCGGTGGCCAGAACCTGAGCGGCGTGACGCTGCGCACCCAGGGCACCGCCGCCAGCCACCAGCTGCAGCTGCGCAGCCAGATCGACGTGCCCGCCCGCACCGACCTGCCGGCCCGCAAGCTGCAGGCGCTGCTGTCGCTGACTGGTGGCTTGGCCGACGAGATCGGGCAGTCGCTGGCGCACCGGGACGCCGGCCTGCGCTGGAACGGCAAGATCGGGCAACTGGAGGTCCGTGACCTCGCGGCGCCGGGCGGTGGTCCGATGCCCGCGGCCACACCCCTGCCCCCCCTGCTGCAGCTGGACCCCGCCCCGCTCACCCTCGTGCAGGACAGCAGCGGTCTGACCGTGACCCTTGGCGCCAGCCGGCTGGCGCTGATGGATGCGCAACTGCTGATCGACCACCTTGACTGGCAGAGCGGTGCGGCGTCGCGCCTGAGCCTGCGTGCCCAGCTCTCGCCGCTGCGGGTGGCGCCGCTGCTGGCACGCGCCCAGCCCGATTTCGGCTGGGGTGGTGACCTCACGCTCGGCGGGCGCATCGAGCTGCAGTCCACCCCCGACCAGTTCACGGCGGACGTCACGCTGCAACGCGACAGCGGCGACCTCAGCGTCGAGGACGCGGACCTCGGCACCGGCCCGCGCCGCCTCGGCCTCGCCGACCTGCGGCTGCGGCTGAACGCGGCCGAGGGCGTCTGGCGCCTGACCCAGCTGGTCTCGGGCGGCAACCTGGGCAGCCTGAACGGCCAGCAGACCGTGCGCACCGACCGCCACGCCTTCTGGCCCGCCGCAGACGCGGCGGTGGGTGGCCAGATCGATCTGCAGATCGCCCAGCTCGGCCACTGGGGCCGCTGGCTGCCGGCGGGCTGGCGCCTGTCGGGCCAGCTCGCCACCGAAGCCCGCGTCGGCGGCACCTTCGGCGCGCCGGCCTTCGCGGGCGAACTGTCCGGCAACCAGATCGCCGTGCGCAACACGCTGCAGGGCGTGGACTGGACCGACGCCCAGCTCAAGGTGCAACTGGCCGGCGACACGGCCCGCATCGACACCTTCAGCGTGCGCGCCGGGGCCGGCACGCTGGTCGCCCGCGGCGAGGCCACGCTCGGCGCCGCGCCGCGCCTGTCGGTCAAGATCACCGCGGACCATTTCGCTGCGTTGCAGCGGGTGGACCGCAAGGTCGTCGTCAGCGGCGACGCCGATCTGGTGCTCGACGCCCAGAGCACCCAGCTCAAGGGCCGGGTGCGCGCCGACGAAGGCCGCTTCGACTTCACGCAGAGCGATGCGCCGGCGCTGGCAGACGATGTCGATGTCGACCGCGGCACCGGGGAACCCCGGACCCGCGAGACCGGCACCGCCAGCCGCCGCACCACCACGCTCGACCTGCGGGTCGATCTGGGCGACGCCTTCATGCTCCGCGGGCGCGGCCTGAACACGCGGCTGGCCGGCGAGCTGCGCCTGACCAGCCCCGGCAACCGGCTGGCGATCCACGGCAACATCCGCGCGGTGGACGGCACCTACGCGGCCTACGGCCAGAAGCTGCGCATCGAACGCTCGGTCATCGCCTTCACCGGCGTGGCCGACAACCCGCGGCTGGACGTCGAGGCCATCCGCCCGGACCTGGAGGACGTGCGGGTCGGTGTCACCGTCACCGGCACCGCCCAGAACCCGCGCATCCGCCTGTTCAGCGAGCCGACCATGACCGACACCGACCGCCTGTCCTGGCTCATCCTCGGCCGGCCGTCCGACGGCCTGGGCCGCACCGACCTCGCCCTGCTGCAGCGCGCCGCCTATGCGCTCATCGCCGGCGAAAACGACGGCCCGAGCCTGGTCGAGCGCATCGGCCTCGACCAGCTCTCGGTGCGGCAGGCCGGCGACGGCGACACCCGCGAGACGGTGGTCACCCTCGGCAAGCAGATCAGCCGGCGCTGGTACGTCGGCTACGAACGCAGCCTGAACGCCGCCAGCGGCACCTGGCAGCTCATCTACCGTGCCGCCCAGCGCTTCACGCTGCGGGCGCAATCCGGTGCGGAAAACGCGCTGGACCTGATCTGGACGTGGAAGTGGGGGCCGCAGGCTACAATTCCCGGCTCCGCAGCACGCCCTGCCGTGCAGTCCTCCCCGTAGTTCAATGGATAGAACGGGCGCCTCCTAAGCGCCAGATACAGGTTCGATTCCTGTCGGGGGGACCACCCATGCAGGCCATTCAGGCCACCCAGGCCTCACCCAGCACCCTCGCCTGCTGCAACACCAGCTCCACCGCTGCGTCCTGCTGGTCCGGCGGGTACTTGTACTTGCGCAGGATGCGCTTGACCATCAGCCGCAGCTTGGCCTGCACGCTTTCGCGCTCGGACCAGTCCACGGTCAGGTTCTTGCGCAGGTTCTCGGTCAGCTCGTGGGCGATCTTCTTCAGCGTCTCGTCGGCGAGTTCCTTCACCGCGGATTCGTTGTTCGCCAGCGCGTCGTAGAAGCGCACCTCGTCCTCGCTCAGCCCGAGCTGTTCCCCGCGGCCGGCGGCAACCCGGAACTTCTTCGCCATCTCGACCAGCTCGCGCATCACCTGCGCGGCCTCGATCGAGCGGTTCTGGTAGCGCTTGACCACGTCGGCCAGCAGGTCCGAGAACTTCTTGTTCTGCACCACGTTGCCGGCGAAGCGCGCCTTGATCTCGCCTTCCAGCAGCCGCTCCAGCAGCTCCACCGCCAGATTGCGCTCGGGCAGGTTGCAGACCTCGGCCAGAAACGCATCGTCGAGGATGCCGATGTTCGGCTTGTCCAGCCCCACCGCGTCGAAGATGTCCACCACCTCGTCGGACACCACCGCCGCGCTGATGATCTGGTGGATCGCCAGCTCTCTGGCCTCGTCGGTCTTCTTCTGCTGGCTGAGTTCGCGCTTGGTCAGCAGCACCTTGACCGCCTGGAAGAACGCCACTTCCTCCCGCACCGCCTTGGCCTCGTCGAGCGTGCAGCACAGCGTGAACGCCTTACTCATCGCCAGCGCGGTGTCGGCGAAGCGCTTCTTGCCGTCCTTCAGGCCGAGCACGAAATTGGCCGCGCCCGCCAGCGCCTTGTGGCCGGCGGTGAGGAAGTCGCTGTGGTCGAAACCGTGGCCGTTCGTTCCCGCCAGCATCCCGCGCAGGATGTCGAGCTTCTCGGCCAGCACGCTGTACGCCTCGTGCGCGTCCACGGTCGGCCGGCCGCGCCCCTGGCTGCTGGTGTATTCCTTCAGCGCCGCCTTCAGCTCGTTGGAGATGCCGATGTAGTCCACCACCAGCCCGCCCTGCTTGTCCTTGAACACGCGGTTCACGCGGGCGATGGCCTGCATCAGGTTGTGGCCCTTCATCGGCTTGTCGATGTAGAGCGTGTGCAGGCACGGCGCGTCGAAGCCGGTCAGCCACATGTCGCGCACGATCACCAGCCGCAGCGGGTCGGCTGGATCCTTGAAGCGTTTCTCCAGCCGCTTTTTCACCTGCCCGCTGGTGAGGTGGGGCCGCAGCAGCGCCTTGTCGCTGGCCGAGCCGGTCATCACGATCTTGAGGGCGCCCTGTTCGGGGTCGGCGTCGTGCCAGTCGGGGCGCAGCTTGACGATCTCGTCGTAGAGGTGGACGCAGATGTCCCGGCTCATCGCCACGACCATCGCCTTGCCGGACTGCGCCTTGGCGCGCTCCTCGAAATGCGCCACCAGATCGGCCGCCACGCGGGCCACGCGCGGCTCGGCACCGACTACCTTCTCCAGCGCGGCCCAGCGGCTTTTGAGTTTGGCCTGCTGGCTCTCTTCCTCATCTTCGGCGAGTTCGTCCACCTCGTCGTCGATGTGGGCCATCTCGTCCGACTTGAGGTCCAGCTTGGCGAGGCGGCTCTCGTAGTAGATCGCCACCGTCGCGCCGTCCTCCTTGGCCTGCTGCATGTCGTAGACGCTGATGTAGTCGCCGAACACCGCCCGGGTGTCGCGGTCCTCGCGGGACACGGGCGTGCCGGTGAAGGCGACGAAGGTGGCGTTGGGCAGCGCGTCGCGCAGGTGCTGGGCGTAGCCGACCTGGTAGCGCTCAAGGGAGCGCTCCAGACCGCTCGCGGGCGGGACGAACTCGGCCTTGTACGGTGGGGCATCGCCGGTGCCGGTGGTCAGCAGGGTCGTGGCGCGGCCGGTGTTCGGTGACTTGGACGGCTTGAGCGTCTTCAGCCTGGCCTCGAAGCCGTACTGCGTGCGGTGCGCTTCGTCGGCGATGACGACGATGTTGCGGCGCGTCGAGAGGGTCGGGAACACGTCCTCGTCCTCGCCGGGCATGAACTTCTGGACCGTGGCGAAGACGATGCCGCCTGAGGGCCGGTTCGCCAGCAGCGTGCGCAGTGCCTGCCGGGTGGTCGCCTGCACCGGCTGTTCGCGCAGCAGGTCCTGCGCCAGCGAGAACACGCCGAAGAGCTGGCCGTCGAGGTCGTTGCGGTCGGTGATGACGACGATGGTGGGGTTCTCCATCTGCGGCGCCTGCATCACGCGGGCGGCGAAGCACGACATGGTGATGCTTTTTCCGCTCCCCTGGGTGTGCCAGACCACGCCGCCCTTGCCGCGGGTGCGCTCGTCGCCGTCCGGGCGCGAGGCGGCGATCACCTGTGTGATGGCGGCACGCACCGCGTGGAACTGGTGGTAGCCGGCGATCTTCTTCACCAGCCGGCCGTCGTCCTCGAACAGCACGAAGTAGCGCAGGTAGTCGAGCAGGTAAGCGGGGGCGAGCGCGCCGCGCACCAGCGTCTGCAGCTCATTGAACTGGCCGAGCGGATCGAGCGCCACGCCGTCGATGGTGCGCCACGCCATGAAACGCTCGGCGTTGGCGGAGAGCGCGCCGAGCAGCGCCTCGGTTCCGTCCGAGATCACCAGCACCTCGTTGTACTGGAAGGCGTCGGGGATCTGGTCCTGGTAGGTCTGGAGCTGCTGGAAGGCTTTCCAGACGTCGGCGTTCAGGTCGGCCGGGTTCTTCAGCTCGATCATCACCAGCGGCAGGCCGTTGACGAAAAGGACGATGTCGGGGCGGCGGGTGTGGCGCGGGCCGGTGATGGAACACTGGTTGACCGCGAGCCACTCGTTGCGCGCCGGGTCGGACCAGTCGATCAGCCGCACGAAGTCGCCGCGGGTGTCGCCGTCGCGCTGGTACTGGACGGGCACGCCGGTGACGAGCAGGCGGTGGAAGTGGCGGTTGGCGGCGAGCAGCGACGGGGTGCCGAGGTCGAGCACCTGCTTGAGCGCGTCGTCGCGGGCGGCGGGTGGGACGGTCGGGTTCAGCGTGTCGATGGCGCGGCGCAGGCGGCGCACGAGGACGACCTGGCGGTAGGAGTCGCGCTCGGGGGTGGCGCCTTCCGGGGCGAGGTCGGGGCCGTAGGCGTGCGTGTAGCCGACGTCGGTGAGCCAGCCGAGGACTTCTTGTTCGAGTTGGTCTTCGGTCATGGCACCTCCCCTGGCGGACGCAGAAGAATCTGGTTGAGCGCCAGATTCATGTAGTAGTTGCTGCGCCCGATCTTCTGTTTACGCAAGAAACCCGCCTCGACCAGGGCATCCAGGTACTTGGTGGCCGTCATGCGAGAGACCTGCAAATCCCGCTCGATGAAGTCGATCTTGGTGTACGGGTGCATGAACAGGTTGTTGATCAAGTCCTGGCTGTAGAACTTGTGGCCGGCGCGTATGCGGTGTTTGTAGTCCTGCAAGGCGGCCTTGATGGCTTGTACGGTATGGATCGCGGCCAGCGCTGTCTTTTCCACGGCGTCCAGCATGTACAGCACCCAAGCTTCCCAGGTGTCCTCGGTCCGCACGGTCTGGAGCAGGCGGTAATAGTCGGCCTTGGTCTGGACGATGTGCTGGCTCAGATACAGCACCGGAATGTCCAGCAAGCCTTCCTTGACGAGGTACAGCACGTTGACGATGCGCCCCGTGCGGCCATTGCCGTCGTAGAAGGGATGGATGCTCTCGAACTGGTGGTGAATGAGCGCCATCTTGATGAGCGGGTCCACGTCCAGCAGATCGGGCTCGTTGATGAAACGCTCCAGGTCACGCATCAGCGCCACGATGGTGGCCGGGTCTTGCGGCGGCGTGTAGACCGTGCGCCCGGCGCCATCCTTCAGCGCCGTGCCGGGCAGCTTGCGAAAGCCGGCGTGGTTGCGCTCCAGCTCACCCTGGATGGTGATGATGTGATTGATCGTCAGCAGTCCGCTGCTGCGCACCTGCTCGAAGCCCACGCGCAGCGCCTGACGGTAGCGCAGCACCTCCTTGGCGGCCGGGTTGGTGAAGGCGTCTGGGTCCACGTCGTCACGGAACAGCTCATCGTGGGTAGTGACGATGTTCTCGATGGCTGAACTGTCCTTGGCTTCCTGCAGGCCCAGGGTGTTGATGAGGATGCCCTGATTGGGGATGGACGCCGCCACGCCCTTGAGTTCTGCCAGTCGCCGGCTGCTGGTGGCCAGCTTCTTCAGGATGGCCGGATGATCGAAGCGCGTCGCTTGCAACTGCTCCAAGGGGAAGAGATCGGGCATCGGTCGGCCTGTGCATGTGTCGAGAAATGGGCGATTCTTGTGCAGGTTCACGCTGACGTGCTCAAAAAATCGAAATTTCTGTGTGTGTGGCGGTTATCTGCTGGCCAGCTCTGCCTCGATCTCGGCAATGCTCGGCAGGTTGCGGCCCAGGTTGTCGGGCAGCTCGCGCATGAGTTGGTATTCGGCCACGCCGATGGGCTTGGCCATGCCGGAGAGCGCGTATTCGGCGACCAGCCGGTTCTGCTGCTTGCACAGCAGCAGGCCGATGGTGGGGTGGTCGTCGGGCTGTTTCACCTGGGCGTCGATGGCCGAGAGGTAGAAGTTGAGCTGGCCGGCGTGCTCGGGCTTGAAGGCGGTGGCCTTGAGTTCGACCACGACGTAGCACTTCAGGCGCACATGGTAGAAAAGCAGGTCGATGAAGAACTCGTCGCCGGCCACCTCCAGCCGGAACTGCCGGCCGACGAAGGCGAAGCCGGCGCCGAGTTCGAGCAGGAAGCGGGTGATGTGGCGGATCAGGCCGCTTTCGATCTCGCGCTCGTGGGCGTCGTCGGCTGGGCCGAGGAGGTCGAAGAGGTGCGAGTCTTTGAGGGCTTCCTGTGCCAAGGCCGAATGCGGCACGTGCACGAGTTCGGCGTTGACGGCCAGCGTGGCGCGCTGCCGGGCCTGCGCGATCTGGCCCTTGAGCTGCGCCAGCCAGTCGCTGTAGCCCTCGGGCACGGCGGGCGGGGTCTTGCGGGTGGCCGTCATGCGATGGCCTCGGCGAGTTGTTCCTCGGCTTCGGGCAGGCGCAGTTGGCCGGAGATCAGGCGAGGGAGCAGGGTGTCGCGCAGGGTGGCGAGGGTTTGGGCTTGCTCGTGGTTCGACGCAATCGCCTTCTGCGCCGCTGTCACGACATCGCCAAAAGCATGTGCAATCGCATCAGACGGAACAGCCACGGGAAATTGGCCTAGTGCATCGTTCTGTATTCGTTGGCGACCGCTGGTGCCGACCATGCTCTGAATCGCAAAATCTAGAAACGGTTTGTGCTTGCATAACAAATATGCAAAGTAATCCGGCAATGCGCCTTTTGGCTTCAAGACAAGAAACTCTGTAGAACCCCAGCCGACTTGGGCGTCATCAAGAAAATCCACAAATGCCGCCTTGCCATTTTCAAGGCAAGGCGTGATGCGCGCCAAAAGGGTGTCACCGTTCTTGAACTTGGAACCTGATCCCATTTCTCGCAGGATAGGAACATCGGTCCGATGACCACTGGTTGCCACGCTCGCCATGTCAAGGTACGGCGCAATTTTTCCTTTTCTCAAGGTTCGAGATGGGTTTATCTCGAACACATCCAAAAATGGCATCAATTGCCACCCCTTCGGCACCAACCCCAACGCCGACTCCTCGAACCCATCCGGAAACAACGCCGCCGTGGCGTCGTCCATCCCCGCCGGCGCGATGCCTTGCTGCTTGGCGTACACGGGATCGAAATCGACGAACCACGACTTGAACAGCGCCTGGGCGATGGCTTCGAGGGTGGTGTTGGTTTCGCGCAGGATGTCGATTCGTTCGTCGATGGCAGCAAGCACTGCAGCAGAGGATCGCTGCATTCCTATTGGAGGGAGCAACACAGATATTTTTCGAAGCTCGCTCTGCTTGATACCCAAAACAGTTGTACCTGTTGCTCGTGCTTTGAGTTGTTCTTGCATCTCTTCTGTTTGGAGAAGATATAGCAAATACGTGCTATCCAGCAGGCCAGCCTTTCCGCGCAGAGTAACCACACGCTGTGCGAGTGCAACTCGTTCGCGACCAAGTTGAGCGACTTCACCAAGTGGAGCTTCAGTCGTCAATACGACATCACCCGCTCTCGGAATTCCGCGCCGCATCCACGAGTCGTAAGCCTCAGATGCGATGAACTCGAAAGGCTTTTCTATACGTCCGCCCTTGATGATTTTAGCGGTTACTAGCGGGACACCTGAATCAGTTTTTTCAGGGGTTTTACCCCGGTAGTCAATCAGCGCATCAAGGCATTTTTCCAGAGGAAGAATCGGCCACTCAGAACTCATACCCCAACCCTCCCAGCTTGGCGCGAATCACCAGATCCAGCCATTTGTGCAAGCACCTCTTGCACCATCGCGCACTCAGACCTCATTCGCCATCACCCGCGCCAGACGCTGATCGAGCGTCAGCAGTTGCGCCCCCGTCACCAGCGCACTGGCGGCCACGATGGCATCGGGCAACTTGAGCAGCCCCGCGCGACGCAGGCGGATGGCCCGGGCTTCCACTTCATCGCTGATCGCGACCACTTGGCAAAGCCCCAGAAAGGCCCGCGTGGCCCGCTCCTCGACCTCCCCAAGACCCGGAAAACCCAGCAACTCCATGCGCGTGATCTGGCTCACCCCCGCCCGCGCGAGCACCAGCCCTGACGCCTTGGCCAGCATCACCGTCGGCTCGCTGCCCTTGAGCAGCCCGATGACGATGTTGGTGTCCAGCAGGTGATCAATCCCACTCATGGCGCATCGCCTCCTGCACGGCCAGCGGGTCGCCATTCCAATGGGGCGAATCTTTCAGGACACCGGCAAGACTTTGCCAATCGCCCCCGCCCGCGGGCGAAGCAGCCGCCGGCCGAGCGGCCGGCATGCGCACGATCACCAGATGCTCGTTTTCCTCGAAATGCACAGGCTCCAGCGGAACGATCTGTCCGGCCCGGCAGACAGCTTCAATGGCTTGGTACATGGTGTGGCCTCCGTGAATCAGAACTCATAGCCCAGTCCGCGCATCTTCTCGCGAATCACCAGATCCAGCTCCGCCCCCTTCGCCATCTGCTCGCCAAGCTTCTCCGTCAGCCCCCGCATCTTGGCCTCGAAGTCCTCGTCATCGTCCTCCACCGCCTCCGCGCCCACATAGCGCCCCGGCGTCAGCACATGCCCGTGCTCGGCGATCTCGGCGAGCCGGACGCTGCGGCAGTACCCCGCCACATCGGCATACACCCCCGCCCCGCCCTCACCGCGCCAAGCCGCCACGGTCCCCGCGATGCGCTCGATCACCGCGTCGGTCAGCGCGCACTGCACGCGGCTGATCATCGTCGCCAGCTTGCGCGCATCGATGAACAGCACCTCGCCCCGCCGCACCCGCTTGGACTTGGCCAGGAACCACAGACACGCCGGGATCTGCGTGTTGAAGAACAACTGCCCCGGCAGCGCCACCATCACCTCCACCACATCCGCCTCGACCATCGCCGCGCGGATCTGCCCCTCGCTGTTCTGGCTCGAACTCATCGACCCGTTCGCCAGCACGATGCCCGCCCGGCCGTTCGGCGCGAGGTGGTGGAGCATGTGCTGCAGCCACGCGTAGTTGGCGTTGCCGGCCGGCGGGTCGCCGTACTGCCAGCGCGCGTCGCCCATCAGGCTGGCGTGCCACCAGTCGCTGATGTTGAACGGCGGATTCGCCAGGATGAAGTCGGCGCGCAGGTCCGGGAACTGGTTGCGCGAGAAGGTGTCGGCCGGCTCCCGCCCGAGGTTGAAGTCGATGCCGCGGATCGCCAGGTTCATCGCCGCCAGCCGCCACGTCGTCGGGTTGGCCTCCTGCCCGTAGATCGACACGTCGCCCACCTTGCCGCCGTGCGCCTCGATGAATTCCTCGCTCTGCACGAACATGCCGCCCGAGCCGCAGCACGGGTCGTACACCTTGCCGTGGTGCGGCGCGAGTACGGCCACCAGTGTCTTGACGATGCTGCGAGGCGTGTAGAACTGGCCGCCGCGCTTGCCCTCGGCGTTGGCGAACATGCCGAGGAAGTATTCGTAGACCTGCCCGAGCACGTCCCGCGCCTCGCCCGCCGTCGCCCCGAAGCCGATCGTGGACACCAGATCGACCAGCTCGCCCAGCTTGCCGTCCGGCAACTGCGCCCGGGCATAGCGCTTGTCGAGGATGCCCTTGAGCTTGGTGTTCTCGACCTCGATCAGCGAGAGCGCCTCGTCGATGCGCTTGCCGATGTCGGGCTGCTTGGCCGCCGCGCGCAGGGCCTCCCAGCGCGCCGCCTCCGGCACCCAGAACACGTTCGCCTCGCGGTAGTAGTCGCGGTCTTCGAGTTCGGCGGCGATGTCTTCGGGTGCGGCCTCACCGTAGAAGTATTCATCGTCCGGATCGGCCAGCCGCCGCGTCAATTCCGCGTGCTTGGCCTGGAAGGTGTCGGAGATGTACTTGACGAAGATGAGGCCGAGCACGAGGTGCTTGTACTCCGCCGCGTCCATGTTGGCGCGCAGCTTGTCGGCGGTGGCCCAGAGGGTCTTTTTGAGGTCATCGAGCATGGTGCGCGAGATTCTGCCCGGCAATGGCGCCGGAATGGCAGATCCTCAGCGCGCGAGACAGACCCGGTTGCGCCCCGTCTGCTTGGCCTCGTAGAGCGCCCCATCCGCGCGGCGCAGCAGCTGGATCTCGTCGTCCACGCCCCCGGCGCCGAAGGCCGCGATGCCGAAGCTGGCCGTCACCACCGCGGCCACCGGCGAGGCCGGGTGCGGCAGCGCCTCGCGCTGCAGCCGCTGCAGCAGGCGCTCGGTCAGGTTGAGCGCCCCCTCGACGCCGGTGCCCGGCAGCAGGATCGCGAACTCCTCGCCGCCATAGCGGGCCACCACGTCCAGCTCCCGGGCGAAGACCGATTTCAGGATCAGCGCAAACTGGCGCAGGCAGTCGTCGCCGGCCGCGTGGCCGCAGTGGTCGTTGTAGGCCTTGAAGGCATCGATGTCGGCCATCACCAGCGTCAGCGGTTCGCCCGAGCGGCGCGCGCGCTGCACTTCGAGGTGCAGCTGTTCATCGAACTCGCGCCGGTTGGCCAGCCCGGTCAGCGCATCGGTGGTGGCCAGATGGCGCAGGCGCTTCTGGGCCTCGTGCAGGTCGGTGGCATCGGTCAGGCTGATGACGACGCCGTCCTTGCTGAGCGGGCGGATCTGGATGTCGAGGTAGCGCAGCAGGTTCTGGCTGGTCAGCAGGACCCGCGTGACGGCCCGGGGCGCGGTGGAGGCCCTCGTCAGCAGGCACTCGGCCTCGACATTGAGCGCCGACCAGTCCGCCAGCGTCTCGTGCACCAGATGCCCGACCAGCGCCCGGGAGGCCATGCCGAACATCTCCGTGAACGCCGGGTTGATCACCAGCACCATCCAGCCGAGATCGACGCCCTGCGCATCGTGCACACGGCGCAGTGCCAGCAAGGCATCGCTGGTCGCGTCCAGCACGGACTCCAGCAACTGGTGGCGCATCTGCAGCGGGTGGCCGTAGACCAGCAGCCAGTCCTCGCCGTCCTGGCTGTCCAGCGGCAGGATCAGGCGCTCCCAGGTGAACACGGCGAGCGAGCGGTCCGAGACATGGACCGTGTAGATCGGCTGGTCGTTCGCCAGGGCGTCCTGGTAGGTGGCCAGGAAAAACTCCGACAGGCGCCCGCCGAAGTCCGACACCTTGCGCCCCGTCATGTCGCCCTGCGAATAGCGGGCGATCTCGGTGCCGTAGTGGCCGTAGATGAACTCGTCGCCTTCCCGGCGCAGCAGCATCAGGCGCGGGTACAGCTCGGGCCAGCGCCCGGCATGGAACATCGCCATCGACGGCCGACGCTGCGCCACGCGCGCGGTCTGCCAGTGCCGCAGCAATTCGAGGACATGCGGGTTGTCCGCGATGTCCTCGATGCCGTTCCGAATCACCTGGTGCCAGATCTGGGTCGTCATAAACCGCTGTTTCAGCGCGTCGAAATTGGTACTCGATCGTTCTGAAGCATAACTGCATTCATGCCACAACCGACACCCGTACCCGGGGCGTCGTCAGGTCTTCAGAAAAAACGGCGGCCAGCGCCTCAGCGCGGCACGCCCGTGATGCTGATCTCGACGCGCCGGTTCGGCTGCAGGCACGCCGCCAGCGCCGCCTGGGTGCGCTGCGAGCAGGTGAGGTTCGGCAGTGGCTCGGCGGCACCGCGCCCCACCGACACGATGTCCACCTTCACGCCCTGCTGCTGCAGGTAGGCCTTGATCGTGTCGGCACGGTCGGTCGACAGTTTGGCGTTGTAGGCCTCGGTGCCGAGGCGGTCGGTGTGGCCGACCAGCTCCAGCCGGTCGACCCGGGCGTAGACGCGGTCCAGACGGGCGACGAGCTGGTCGAGCTGTCCGCGGCCTTCGGGCAGCAGGTCGGTCAGACCACGGCGGTCGAAGGCGAACAGCACGTTGGCGCTCAGCACGATGCGCTCGTGCACCACCGGCGGCGGCGCCACAGGAACCACGACAGGCGGCTGCGGCGCGGCCACCGGCGTCTCCACCAGCGGAGCCACCGGCACAGGCAGCGCCGGGCAGGCCTCGGCCGCCAGACGGGCATCGCCGATCAGGTCCTCGGCGATCTGCACATACGGTTTGGCGTGGCGCCAGCCCTGCTGGCGGTGCTCGTTGCCGGCGTGCACGAGTTCGACCTCGCCGCACGCGACCAGCTTCTCGGCACAGCGCCAGCCGGCGTGCGTCTTGAGTGCGGCGGCCTGCGCCCACAGGTCGTCGCGCAGCTTCAGCGCGTCGTTGACCAGCGGGGTCTGCTGCGCGGGGTTCTCGGCCGCACCGGGGGCGCCGCCGCGGGCGAGGTAGTCGGTGATCTGGCGCGACGCATCCAGCGCGCCCTGCGGGAAGGCCGAGCGGTCGTTGCGTGTGTACTCGTGGAAGCTCACGTCGAGCCAGCACTGCGCTTTGGCCAGGGGGTAGCTGGCCAGGCGGTGGCGGCCGGTGTCGTTGAGGGCCTGGATCGCGTCCTGCTGGACCTTGTAGCCCTGGTGGTCGGCGGCGAGCGCGCCATCGGTGGCGGCATCGGCCCGGACCAGCGGCGCCGCGGCCAGCAGGCCGAGGGCCAGCACCAGGGGACGCAGCGCCAGACGGGTGGACACGGTGGAAACGGTGGAGGTGTTGTTCTTCATGTGCGTCAACTTCATCGCGTTCACCGCGGCAGGCTGCGGTTGATGTCGGGGTTGCTGCCGGACCAGAGGTCGGCGTCGAACTTGTAGCGCAGGCGCAGGTAGACCCCGCGCGCGGTGTAGTCGCTCGACAGGTCGCGGTCGCTGAAACCGGCCCAGTTGAAGCCGGCGGAGAGCCAGAGGTTGGTCTTGACCAGATACCCCGCCTCGATGCCGAGGGACTTCTGCAGCGCCGCGCCGGTCTGGCCGTCGGCCTTGCCGTGCATGACGCTGGCCTGCAGACCGAGGTCCCAGTTTTCGGTGATGTCGTAGATCAGGCGACCGCCGAGCAGCCACGCCTGGTAGCGGTCTTCGCCGCCGCCCTGCGTGTTCGGGAAGCGCTCGCGCACGTCCTTGGCCGCGACACGGGCCGAGGTCCACCAGACCCGGCTCGGGTGGAAGTTGGCCTGCAGCGCGCCGACGTGGACGCGCCGCGCCTCGTCGGTGGCGTTGATGTTGTCCTCGGTCTTGTACTCGTACTTGCCGAGCACATCGAGCCGGTTGTGGTCCACCGGCCGGTAGGCGAAGCCGATCTGGAAGCGGTCCTGCCAGCCGTCCGGGCGCGCGCCGTGGTTGTCGGTGGACAGGTAGTAGTTGCGGGCCAGCGCGGTCCAGTCGCGGTCGAGCTTGCGCACCACGGTCACGGTGGAGAGCCAGCTGTCCTGCGTCAGGTTGGTGGACACGGCATCCAGCCGGCGCCATTCCAGCCGGCCCGACGCTTTCCACCACTCGCTGGCGGTGTAGTCGGCGCCCAGGGCCGCGGCGGTGGCGTTCTGGCCGGTGCCGTCGAGGATCTTCAGGCGCTCCAGCCCGGTGGTCAGCGCCAGGCCTTCGCGGACATGCCAGACATTGCGCACGCCGGTCGCCACCTGCGAGGCGCGGCCGTCGCTGGCGTCGCGCAGCCGGTATTCGCTGAAGACGTTGCCGCCCTCCATGTAGCTGCCGTCGATGCCGAGCGCGATGGCGTTGCTGTGCGCGGCGCTGTCGAGCGCGTACTGCGAGGACAGACCGGTCTGCGACTCGCCGCGCAGGTAGAGCCGGGTGCGCTCGGCGAGCTGGTAGCTGGCGCCGAGTTCGACCCGGTGGCGGTCGTCGCCGGTCACGTCGGCCTCGGCCAGCGCGCGCAGCGTGAGCCGGTCGGTGGCCTTGAACGCGGCGCTGACGAAGGCGGTGGTCGCCTCCAGATCAGGCACGGTGCCGGGGGCTGCGCCGGTGGACGCCAGCGCATTGTTGACGTTGAACAGCGTGCTGCTGCCCGCGCCGCTGAAGCCGCCTTCCGAGCCGGGCGTGAAGTAGCTGCCCGCGCTCGGGTTGGCACCGAGCGTGGCGAGCGCGCCGCGGATGCGGCCGCGTTCCTCGATGCGGCGCAGGCCGCCGCCCAGCGTCAGGGCCGGCGTCACCGCCACCTCGGCGCCGACGGTCAGGCCGGTGCGGCGGGCCTCGTTGCCGGTGTCGTCGGTGCGCTGGGCATCGGCCTTCAGTGTCACGGTGTCGGTGGCCTTGAACGCCGCCGACGCGCCGACCTGCTGGCTGCCGGGCTGCACACCAGCGGCGGTGTTGGCGAAACCGGCGCCGGTGCGGCTGGCGTAGACCTTGGCGGTGAGCGTGTCGCTGCGGTGGGCCAGCTCGATGCGGCCGGCGCGGCCGATCGACGTGTCGCCGCCGGGCAGCGGCGTTTCACCAGCCGCGTTGAGCGTCGGGCGCAGCGCGGCGAGGTCGGCGTCGGTGAAGGCGAGTTCGGCGACGAGGCTGGTCTGCTCGCTCAGCTTGATGCCGGTGTTGACGCTGGCCAGGCGGAAGCGTGCGTTCGGGTTGCGGTCCTCCACGGCGCTGCCACCGACGGTGAGGCGCTCGCCGAGGTTGAGCTGCGCATCGGCGCCCGCCAGCCAGAAGGCCGCCCCGCCCTGGTCGATCTCGTAGCTGATGCGCAGCGAGATCGGGTTGCCGTCGGCGTCCTGGCTGGGCACCGGGCGGGTCAGCAGGATGCGGCCACTGAAGGGCTCGAAGCTGTAGTCGTTGAGCCGCACCAGCGTCGTCACCGAGAGCACGGTGTCGCGGTGGTTGCGGTCGCGGACAACGAGCTGCACCTGCTCGCTGTTCTCCAGCGCCTGCGTGCCGCTGACGGCAAAGGGGCCGCTGGTGCCGTTGGCCTGGACCTCCTCGACGACGTGGCGCAGCGTGTCGCGGCTGGCGTAGGCGTTGGCCACACCGGCCGGCGTTTCCCAATGGCCACGCACGCCGGTCATCACCCGGTTGTAGGCGCCGAGCTGGCGCATCCGGGTGCCGGCCACGATGCCACCGCCGGCGGACGCGGTGTAGGCGTCGCCGGTCGAAAAGTCGCCGTAGAGCAGGAAGTGGCGGTCCTTGTCGACGCGCACATAGAGCTTGGACGAACTTTTCGCCTCGAAGCCCTTGACGCTGGCGTCGCCATAGACCGGGTAGAACTCTTCCGGCTTGATGTCGTTCAGCAGGCGGGCGCGGGTGTCCTTGTCGCTGTCGTAGGCCATGGTCAGCAGCATGTCGCCGCGGATCTTGCCCTTCAGGAACAGCGCGGCCCGCGCCGCCGCCTGGCCGCGGCCGTTGTCGAAGCCGCGGCTCCACTGGCGCAGTTCGGTCTCGAAACCGTCGTCGATGCGGGCCGGCGTGATGGCGCTGTCGTAGCGGCGGCGGGTGCTGCCGATCACGCCCTCGACCAGACCGGCGGCGATCATCTCGCGCAGGTCCGGCGAGAAGCCGATCAGGCCGGACACCTCGGCCTCGCCCGCCGTGAGGCGCAGCAGCACGTCCTCGGGCTGGCTCGGGGCGATCAGGCTGAAGGTGGCGGTGCCGCCGACGACCTTGAGTTGTGTGCCGGGCACGCGGCGGTCGGCGTCCTTGCGGCTCGGGCCGAACTCGTCGGTGGCCGTGCCCTGCATCTGCAGGCGGGCGGTGCCGCTGTGCTCGATGGTGACGAGCACGGCATCCTTCAGCAGCGCGCCGTCGCGGTCGTGCACCGTCACGGTGATGCTGACCGGCGTGACACCGTCGGCCGTGGCACCGGCCCCGCGCACCTCGACCTTGAGCTGCCCGACCCGGGCATTGGAGGCGTACTGGCCATCGAGCACGATCGCCGGGGCGCTCGTGCTGGTGACCGGGTTGAACAGCGGCTGGTAGCGGTTCGCGGTGACCGGCTGGTCCGCGGTCTGCGCCAAGGCCGAGCCGGCCCCGACCAGCCACACGGCCGCGGCGACCGCGCGCAGGGCCAGCGGCCGCGGGAGAGTCTGAACTTGCATCGTCTTGGGGCTCTGGAGCGGGCTCGGGATCAGGGAGAGGGACAGCGGGTGGCGGCTCATTGCGCGCCTCCTTCGCTCTGGCGCGGCTTGACCGTGCCGCCACGCTGGCGGGCACCGTCGGTGGCCTGGGCCGGCGCGCTGACCGGCTTGCCGTCAAAGCGCAGCACCTGGCCACGTTTCTCGGTGTCCACGCCCTGCGTCTCGCCGCGGGCGCGACGGGCCTTGACCTGCTCCAGCACGCGGTTCGAGCAACTGCCCTCGACCACGTCGGCCCGGTGCAGCTCGCCGTTCTTCAGGTCGAGGAACAGGCTGCCGGCGTCGCCCGCGTTGCGGCTGGACGTGGTCGTCAGGCGGCTGCCGCGCGGCAGGGTCGTCTGGTCGACCACCAGCACCTGCGTGCGCGGTGCCAGGCCGCAGAGGCTGTACTTGCCCTCCACGTCGCTGACCAGGCTGGTGCCGTCCGTCAGGTACATCCGCACACCCGGGATGCCCAGCTCCTCGTCGTCCTGCACGTGGTTGTTGTTGCAGTCGACGAAGACCTTGCCGACCACGCAGGCCTCGGCCGCGAACACGCCCCCGGTGACCCGGACGCGGTACTGGCTGACGTTGGAGCACAGCGCGTTCGGCGTCGTGCCGCAGGTGGCGCCGGGGGTGCCGGTGGCCTGGGCGCTGTTGATGCCGGTGCCCTGCATCGCGCCGACACCCAGCCGCACGCGGTAGGTCAGCGTGACCGTGCTGCCCGAGGCCATCGCGCCGAGCGAGAAGCGCAGCGCCGGGCCGGGCTTGCCGACCGGATCGGCGATGCTGACGCCGTTGACCTGCGCCGTGCCGTCGATGTAGCGGAAGCCGGCCGGCAGCATGTCCACCACTTCCAGCGCCGGCAGCAGCGCACTGCCGCTGTCCGAGCGCTTGATGACCACGGTGTAGCGCACCGAGTCGCCGAGTTCCGCCTGGGCGCGGTCGCCGGTCTTGATGACCAGCAGTGCCGGCAGCACGGACGGGTCGAGCGGGATGTGGTTGTTCACCACGTCCGGGCCGGCGGCGGGATCGAGGCGCAGCGCGGTGTACCAGGGCGTCGGATCGCTGCCGGTGGGCGCCGCGTTCTGCGCCTGCACGGTGCAGATGCCACCGGCCGCGCCGTTGGTGCAGCCCACCGGCGGGGTCAGCGTGCCGGCCTGCGCGGGCAGCGTGCGGCTGACGACGTAGTCGCTCGTCGGCGTGATGCGCAGCTGGTAGGTCGCCGCCCCCGGGCAGCCCGCAGGCACCGGGTTGTTCAGCAGGAAGCCGTAGGCCCCTGCCAGCGTGCCGGCCGCCGAGGTGACGACGCTGTTCGCGCCGCCCACCAGGCAGCTCGCCGGCACGGCCGCACCCGCCGCGTCCAGCAGTTCGACCCGCACGCCGCCCACCGGGGCGCGGCTGTCGGTGCCGTAGACCAGACCGCTCGGGTCCAGCGGCAGGCTCTGGTTGATGCGGGCGCGCTGGCCCGCCGGCACGGTGAGGTTGCGGATCACGCCGCTCACCACCACGCCGGTGCCGGCGGCGGCCGTCGGGTCATTGCCACCGGCCGGGTCGTTGGAGACTGGACGGCCGTAGTAGGCGCCGCTGACCGGGTCGCGGAAGCGCACGGCAAAGCCGGGGCCCGGCACCAGGCCGTCGACGCGGTAGTCGCCCAGCGCATCGGTGGTGGCCGTGCCGACGACCGCGCCGCCCGCATCCAGCACCTCGACCGCCATGCCCGCCACCCCCGACTCGCTGCCGGACTGCACGCGGTCGTGGTTGGTGTCGCCCCAGACGCGGCCGGAGACGGCACCCGCCTGCTGGACCGGGGTCGGGTCGGTGGCGGTGTTGTTGTCGCCCGTGCCGCCGACGCCGGACTCGCCGCCGCCGCTGACGCGAACGTTGTTGACCAGCGCGGTGCCGTTCGCCACCGAGCACAGCCCGTTGGCATCCGGCGTCGCGCAGGCGCCGGCCGCGACGTTCACGACCAGCGTGATCGGCGTGGCGCTGGCACCGGCCGCGATCGGCGTCGACGCGGTGCAGGTGGCGCTGGTGGCGCCAATGGCGGTCGTGCTGCAGTCCCAGCCGCTGCCGGTGGGCACCGCCGCGACCGTCATGCCGGCCGGCAGCGTGTCCACCACCGTGTACGGCAGGCTGGTCGCGAAACCGCCCGAGTTGCGCGCGGTGATGGTGTAGGTGCCGGTGTGGCGCTCGGTGAAGACCGCCGGGCTGTGGGTCTTGCTGACCTGCAGGTCCGGCTGGCCGAGCACGTTGACGGTGACCGTGGCCGTGTCGCAGGCCGCCGGGGTCGTGGCCGGGTTGACGCAGATCTGGTAGGTCAGCGTGTAGGTGCCAGGGGTCGTGTTGGCGGGCACCGTGAGGCGGCCTTGCGGATCGACCGTGGCGCCGGTGAGGCCGCCGAGGCTGGTCAGCGTGAGCGACAGTTGCGTCGGAACCACCGGGGAGCCGCCGAGCGTGTCGTTGGTCAGCAGCGCGATGGTGCTGCCGGTCGCCGGCACGGACGCCGGGCCGTCGTTGACCGCGTCGATCACCGGCAGTGCCGCGGTGGTGCTGTTATTGCCGCCGGTGCCGGTGCCACCCTGGAGGTCGTTGGTGGCGCCGGTCAGGCCGCTCAGGTTGACCAGGCCGTTGGCAGGCGCCGTGGCCGTGATGGCGCAGACGATGGCGCTGCCCGCTGGCAGGCTGGCCACCGGCAGGGTCACGGTCACACCGCCGACGGTGCAGACGCCGACCGTGGCGCCGGTGGCGGCACAGGTGGCCTGCGTGGCGGCGGACGGACCGCTGTTGGCGCAGGTCAGCGTGCCCGTGACGGTGCTGCCCGGCGAGGCGGCACCGGGCAGGCCGGTGAAGGTCGGGACCATGTCAGCGCCCTGCACGGTGACGAGCACCGTCGCCCGGTCGCACACCGTGGCCGCGCTGGCCGCGCAGATCTGGTAGGTCAGCGTGTAGCTGCCCGGAGCGGCACCGGCCGGGATGACGAGTTCGCCGGTCGCGGCGTCCACGGTCGCGCCGATCAGGCTGCTGGTGTCGACCAGCGTCGGCACGACCTGCGCCACGGCGATGGTGCTGCCGCCGAGCGTGTCATTGCCATACAGCGGCACGCGCGCGCCGGTGCTCGGCACGGTGGCCGGGCCGTCGCTGACGGCGTCGATCAGCGTGGCGCTGCTGCTGACGCTGTTGTTGCCGCCGGTGGTCAGGCCGCCGTTGCTGTCGTTGGCCGCGCCGGTCGTGCCGGTGAAGACCACCGCCGTCGCGGTTTCGCGGCTGCCACCTTGGGTGCCGGGCGCCGTGTAGCCGAAGGTGCAGGCGATGGCCGCACCCGCGGCGACCGTGCTGCCGGTGGCCGGCGTGCACTGCAGGTTGGTGATGGTGCCCACCGAGACGCTCGGTTGGCACAGCGCGCCGGTGGCGGCCGCCACGCCGGTGGCGTTGCGGCAGCTCAGGCCGAGGCCGGTGAGCTGTTGACCCGGAAAGACCGCGGTCGGCAGGCCCGAGAAGGTCGGGACCATGTCGGACGAGTTCACCGTGGCGGTGAGCGTGGCCGTGTCGCAGGATGCCGTGTCCGGCGCCGGGGCGCAGACCTGGTAGACGACGGTGCAGGCGCCGGTGGCCGGCATGTCGTAGGTGGCCAGGCCGGTCGGGGCCATGCTGGCGAAGGCGCAGGTGCCGCCCGTGCGGGTGAAGGTGCTGCCGGCCGGGAACTGGTCGTTCTCGGCGACGTTGGTGGTCTGTCCGGTCAGGCTGGCGGGGTGGACGTCGGTGTCGTCGACCGCGTCGATCACCACAGCCGAGGCCAGCGTCAGGTTGTTGCCGTTGGCGCTGGTGCCGCCGTTGCTGTCGTTGAGCGCGCCGGTCAGGCCGCGGAAGACGACGTTCACGGCGGGTTCGTCCACACCGCCGCGGGTGCCGGGTGCCGTGTACGAGAAGGTGCAGGCGATGGCCGCTCCGGCCGCGAGGTCGGCGCCCGGTGCGGGCGTGCAGACCAGATCGGCGACGGTGCCGACCGAAGCCTCGGGGGCACAGGTCGGCGAGGTCGCCACCGCGCCGCCAGCGGCGTTGGTGCAGGTCAGCGCCAGACCCGTGTAACGCTGGCCCGGGCCGACCACGCGCGGCAATCCACTGAAGACCGGCGAGAGGTCCGCCGCACCCGCCGTGACGGTGAGCGTGGCCAGATCGCAGGTGGTCTGGTTCGGCGCCGGGGCGCAGAGCTGGTAGGTGACGGTGCAACTGCCGCTGGCCGGCACGTCGTAGGTGGCGATGCCGGTGGCGCCCACGCTGGCGTTGGCGCAGGTGCCGCCGGTGCCGGTGAAGCTGCTGCCGGTCGGATATTGGTCGTTCGGCGCCAGCGGCGTGGTGCGGCCGGTGCTGCCACCGGGCTGGCCGATGGTGTCGTCGACCGCGTCAATCACCGTGGCGGCGGACTGGACCACGTTATTGGACGCGTTCGTGTCGTTGGTGGCGCCGGTCGTGCCGGTGAAGACAAGCGAGAGCGTGGGTTCGTCCGCCCCGCCCTGCACGCCGGGTGCCGTGTAGCTGAAGGTGCAGGCGATCGCCGCACCCGGCGCGACCGAGGTCCCCGCTGCGGGGCTGCAGGCGACGGCCGAGACCGTGCCGGCGCTGACCGTCGGCGCACAGGTGGCCGCGGTGGCAACGCCCGTGGCGGCGACGTTGGTGCAGCTCAGGCCGAGGCCGGTGAGCGTCTGGCCCGGGCGCACCACCGTCGGCAGGCCGCTGAAGGTGGCGGCCATGTCGGCGCCGGTGGCGGTGACGGTGAGCGTCGCGGTGTCGCAGGCGGTGGCGTTCGGTGCCGGGGCACAGACCTGGTAGGGCACGGTGCAGGCACCGGTGGCCGGCACGTCGTAGCTTGCCAGGCCGGTCGGGGACACGCTGGCGTTGGCGCAGGTGCCGCCAGCGCGGACCGTGAAGACGCTGCCGGCGGGGATCTGGTCGTTGGTGTCGAGCGGCGTGGTCTGGCCGGTCAGGCCGCCCGCGCGGGTGGCCGTGTCGTCGAGCGCGTCGATGACCACGGCCGCTGCCGTGACGAGGTTGTTGCCGCCCGTGGTCAGGCCGCCATTGAGGTCGTTGGCCGCGCCGGTCGTGCCAGTGAAGGTCACGGCGGTGGTCGGCTCGTCGGTGCCGCCCTGCGCGCCCGGGGCCTGGTAGGAGAAGCTGCAGATTTGCGCGGCCCCGCTGGCGACATCGGCGCCGACCAGTGGCGTGCAGACGATGTTGCTGACGGTGCCGACGCTGGCCTGCGGCTGGCAAAGCGTGCCGCGGGCGGTGGCGGCGCTGGCGCCGCCGGCGACGTTGGCACAGCTCAGCGTCAGGCCGGTGTAGCGCTGGCCGGGGTACACGACCCCCGGCAATGCGCCGAAGGTGGGCACCATGTCCGCGCCGGGACCGACGACGATGGTCGCGGTGGCGGTGTCGCAGACGGCGGGCGTCAGCGCCGGGTTGGCGCAGAGCTGGTAGCCCACCGTGTAGGTGCCGGGCAAGGTCGCCGCGGTGGTACTGAATGCGCCGCTGGAGGGATCGATCGTGGAGCCGGGGGTGGGCGGGGTCAGCACGGTCAGCGTCACGCTGCCGAAGGTCGCCGCCAGGGTCCCACGGGTGTCGTTGTTCAGCACGGCGAGCGAGACCGCGGTGCCATAGGGCGTGGTGGTGGCTTCGTCGACCGCGTCCAGCAGGCCGACCGATGCCGTGGTGGTGTTGTTCGCGGGGGTGACGTCGTTGCTGGCACCGGTGGTGCCGGTGAACACCACCGCCGTGTCGGCGGTGTCGCTGCCGCCGGCCGTGCCGGGCGCGGTGTAGTTGAAGGTGCAGACCATGCTGGCCCCGGCCGCCACGCTGCTGCCGGACACCGGCAGGCAGTTCACGGCGCTGACCACGCCGGTCGACGCCGTCGGTGCGCAGGTCGCGGCCAGCGCGGCGGCGCCGCCGACCGCGTTCGAGCAGGTCAGCGTCAGGCCGGAATAGCTGGCACCCGGGCTGAGCAGCGCGGGCAGGTTGCCGAAGACCGGGCTCATGTCCGCGGTGGTCGGCGCATTGACGGTCACGGAACCGGTGGCCGGGTTGTTGCCGGCGGCCGGGCTGGTGCCGCCGTTGGTGTCGTTGAGCGCGCCGGTCCCGCCGGTCAGGTTCAGCAGGCCGCCGACCGTGGGCGTGAAGGTGATGCTGCAGGCCCGGCTGCTGCCGCTGGTGAGCAGCCCGGTCAGCGTGCCGCAACCGGCACTGCGCACTGCGCCGGCCGGCAGCGTGCCGGTGAAGTCGCAGGAGGGGTTGATGGCCACGTCCGGGCCGTTGTTGGTGCAGGTCAGCGCGCAGCTCGTCTGCGCACCGGACGCCACTGGATTGGGCGTGCACTGGATCGCCGAGGGCACCATGTCCGCGTCCGGCACACCACCGGCGATGCCGTACTGGCGGAAGCTCTCCCGCACGCTGCCCGGGCCAACGGGCGCGATTTCAAGACCGAAGGCGAAGTCGATGTTGCCGACCATCCCCGTGTAGACCGCGGTCGCGGCGACATTGGGCGTGGTACTCAGCAGCGGGTAGAAGACGTAGTTGCCGGTGCCGCCGTAGTTCGAGTCGTTGCAGCCTACGGCCGTGCCGTTCGCGCAGATGACGGGCGAATAGGCCACGCCGCCGGGAACCAGCGCCTGGGTGTTTTCCAGCTGCGGACCGATCGCGATGGTGGAGGTCGGCGTGATGACCTCGAAGCGCTCCCGGTAGCCCCCCGAGATGGAACTCTGCATGCCGTCGGTGTCAAGACTGGTGAAGTAGACCGGGCCCGGCAGCGGGTTGTCGGTGGTGGTGCCCGGCGTGACGAAGCGCAGCCGGAAGCGCACCTGCGACACGGCGCCCGGTGCCAGATTCGTGCCCACCTTGCCGTCGATGTAGGACACCCCGCCCGACGACCCGCCGACAGCGGCCGCGTAGACGGACGCGCCATTGGTGGCGTCGACCACCTCCAGCAGGATGTCGCGCGGGTTGGCACCGGCGACGGCATTGCTGAAGCGGGTGATGCTGCCCACCGTGGTGCAACCGCCGGCGGTGATGCAGGTGGCCGACGACCAGTTGAACGACGCCGCCTGCGCCACCGAGGCCATCACGCTGCCCAGCAGCAGCAGGACAAACCATCGGGTCAGCGCCCGGAGGGCGGAAAACGGTGCCTGGCTCCTGACGCAGTTCCGGAACGAAACAGTGGAACAACGGCGAGCGCTTGTGGCGTACGAGGACATATCCAGCCTTGATTTTCTTGTTGGCGAGCGAGCGTGCGGCGAGACCGCACGGCGGCCGGCGCGAGCACCAATACCGCCTGAAACCAGCCCGTAGACTCATGAAACGAGCCATCGGGAGGCTTTTTCGATGGATCAAAGGCTAACCGCATGTGGTAACACAGCGCACCTATTGAAAAACTTTAGGAATGAATTCGTATAAAAATCACGGCACAAAAGCGACGTTTTGATTCAACTTGTTACGACTGTTTTATTTTTATCACTTTGAACTTTGGCATTTCGGCAGCACACCCATCGAATCGGGTGCGGCGGCGCGCTACGCGCGGCTCTGGCGCAATGCCTGAGCCACCGCCTCGGCCGAGGCCAGTTCCGCGCAGCGGAAAACCAGCCGTCCGGCTGTGTCCAGGAGGAACACCTGCGCGCTGTGGCGGTCTGCGCCACCCGTGCGGCCGCGCAGGCTGTCCAGCAGCGGGTCGACACCGGCCACGTCCGGCACCGCGGCCAGCCATTGCGCACCGGCCCCATGGCGGGCACGCCAGGTGGCGAGTGCCCGGGCATCGTCCCCCAGCGCGTCGATGCTGACCGAGAGCAGTTGCGGCGCGGGTCCGCGACCGGTGCCCTCCCGCCGCAGCAGCGCCTGCAGCTCGGCAAACACGGCGCCCTGCACTGGACAGATCGAACTGCAGCCGGTGAAGATCAGCTGCAGCGCCGTCATCCGCCCCTGCAGCACGGCAGCCAGCGGCAGGCGCCGGCCGTCGTGCAAGGTCAGCGCGGTGGCGGGCAGGGCCTGCGCCGGTGTGACCGGGCCGAGCAGTCCGTGCGCCCGGACACCGGCCCCCGGCCCGCACAGCACCGCACCCGCCAGGCCCAGGAAGGCACGCCGCCGGAGCGTCATGCGGGCTTGCGGGTCAGGTGGACCCAGAGGGCGCCGCAATCCGCATCACTGATCTCGTAGCGCGGCATCTGGCGCGGCAGCAGGACCGCGGCCGGATCGACTCCGGTCCGCAGCAGCGTGCAGAACGAGGCCGCGTCATAGCGGGAGGGTGGACCGCCGCGACGCGGCCGGGACTCGCGCAGGTGGCGGGCCGTCAGCACGGGCGCGGGCCCGTCCACCGGCGCAAGGCCCGCGGCCGGTGCCGACGCGGCGACAGCGCCCGCATGGCAGTTGAGGCAACGCGCCGCCGCCACTGGCAGCGCGTGGGCATGCCCGACGATGCGGGCCGTCAGCGGCAGGCCACCGCTCCACAGCGCTGCGCCGTGCAGACCCTCTGCCGAGGGACCGGCGCCCCATCTCGGCCCGAGCGCTCCGCCAACGACCAGCGTGACCAGGGCGACTGCAGTGAGCTGCCAGCGCCGCGGATGCATCACGGCAGGTACAGCCGGTTCGCCGGCACCGCCGTGAACACGCTGGTTGTCGGCCAGCGCCAGCGCAGCGCGATCTCGGCCCGCCCCCCGCGCTCGTAGTACTCGACCACGATGCGCAGCCGCTGCCCGGCGGCCATGGTGACCGCGGTGCTGGTGTTGTCGGTCACGCCGTGGTCGGTCCAGTTGTTGAGGACCTGCACGCCATTGACCCAGACGCGCACGCCGTCATCCGAGCGTGTCTGGAACACGACAGGACCCGACTCCGGCGCCTCGACCCAGCCGCTCCAGCGCACCGAGAAGTTGTCGACCGGCACGCCCGCGGCCGGCGCGCCCCGGTCCCAGTTGAAGTCGATCGCCTCGGCGGTGGTGCGCAGCGGCGTGCCGGCCAGGGTGGTGCCGGCGAAGTACTCGCCGCGCAGGCCGGTGCCGGCGCCGGTCGGGGTCGGCGCGGTGGTTTCCTCGCGGCCGATCTGGCGCACATAGTTGCTGACCTGCGCCAGCTCGGCGGCGGTGAGCGCGGGCGTCAGCGTGGTGTGGGCCTGCACGGCCGCCTCGATGGTGGCCGCCGAGCCGTCGTGCAGGTAAGGCGGCGTCGACCACACGTCCCGCAGCGTCGGGGTGTCCAGCCCGGTCAGCGCGGCACCGAGGCGCTGGCCGCTGGATGGCTTGAGCGTCCCGATGTTGCGCAAGGGGCTGGTCGCGCTGTCGGTGAAATCGGCGCCGCCGTGGCAGCTCGCGCACTTGCCGGCGAACACCGTGCGGCCCGCCACCGCGTCGGCGGTGAGCGTGCCATCGGCCTGGCGGTACGGCGTCGGCGCGTGGGCGCTCAACGAGGCGACATAGGCCGCGAGCGCATCCAGGTCGGTGCTGACGCCAGCCTTGGCATCGCCCAGCGGCTGGCTGCGCGTGCCGGTGGCGAACTGGGCGTCGCTCATCAGGCCGGTGCCCTGTTGCAGACCACGGATCTGGCCCTCGAAGTCCTGCACCTCGTCGAAGTTGGCGCTCCAGTGCAGGCGGCCCTGTCCGCCAGCCCGGCCGCGCAGGCTGATGGTGTTGCGCAGGCCCTCGCCCTGGCCGGTGAAGTCCCAGGTGCGGCCGTCGTGGCCACCGTCGTGGTGGCAGGCGGCGCAGCTCATGTAGCCGTCGCGCGCCAGGCGCGGGTCGCGGGCGTCGTAGAAGAACTGCTTGCCGCGCAGCACCGCCGCCGGCAGCACCTCGCTGGCCGTGGCCGCCAGCGTCGCCGTGGCGGGCACCGCCGCTTCCCCGCGCTGCAGCAGCGGGCGCAGGTCGAACACGCCGATGCTGCGGTCCATGAAGTGGTGGACGTAGAGCGTGAACCCGTCCGCCGACACCGCCACCCCCTGCGGCGCACGGCCCGTGTCGAAGCGGAACAGCTCGCGCCGTCCGACCGGATCGACCACCGCCACGTGCCGGCTGGCCTCCAGCGCGACGAAGAGGAAGGCGCCCGTCGGGTGGAAAGCCGCGGCGCTGGCCACCCCAGAGTTGTCGTGGTCCACCCGCGCCGCGGTGGCCTCGGTGAGCGTGCCGAGGTCGATGACCGAGCTGACGGCACGCACCGTCGTCTCGAAGATCAGGCCGAGGCCGTCGCGCAGCGCACCGCGCCGGACGTTGTCCTGCTTGGACGGCACCCAGGCGCTGCGGCCGTCGGGCGCGATCACCGGCGCGCCAAGGTAGTTGGGGATGCCGCGGCTGCTGACGGTCGTGTCCGGGCGCTCGCTGTGCTGCAGCACCACGGTCGACTGGCGCGCCAGCGTGGCCGGGTCGAGCACCAGCAGCTCGCCGCCCTTCGGCGCACCGCCGGCGCTGGTCTGCACCGCCGCCGTGCCTTCGCCGGGCAACGGCGGCGTGATGAAGCGGGTCGCCAGCAGGCGCGTGCCCGCCGCGTTCAGTGCCAGATGCCGCACGTTCGGGCCGACGTCGACGCTGTTGCCGACCACGCCCGCCGCCGACACCTGGGCGATTCGTCCGCTGGCCTCCAGCGACACCAGCGCCGTGCCGTCCGCGCGGACCAGCACGCCGTAGGGCTGCGAGGCCCGCGGCAGCAGCACGGTCTGCACCACCGCCAGCGTCGTCGGCGAAACGATGCTCAGCGAGGCGCTCTCCTGGTTCGCCACCCAGACGCGGCCGTCCGGCGCCAGCGCCAGCGTGCGCGGCTGGGAGCCGACCGGGAGGATCGCCACGCGGGTGTTCATCGCCAGATCGAAGACGCTGACGCTGCCGTGGTCCGGGTTGACGCTCCACAGCCGCGGCGTGGCGCCGGTGCGGTTTTCCACCAGCACCGGCGAGGTCGAGCGGCCGCCCTGCCCCGTCGTGCCCTGCACCACCTGCCAGAAGGAGCGGGTCGTGGTGCGGCCATCGGTGGTGCGCAGCGTGGCGGTGACGGTGTAGACGCCGGCCGCCGCGAAGGCGTGGCTGGCGCTCGGCGACGCGGACCAGGCGGTCACGGGCGTGCCATCGCCAAAATCCCACTGGTAGGTGTAGGTGCCGGCCAGCGAGGGCGCCGCGGTCCACGACACGGTGCCGCCCACTGCGACCGGCGCGACGGTCACGGGCTGCAGCGTCGGCAGCGTGACGGGTGGCGGCGTGTCGGCAGCGGGTCGACCGTGGACCTCGACCTCGGCGAGCTGCAGGAAGTTGGTGCCGGCCAGCTGCACCCGCACGTAGCGGCCGCGGGCGCCGAGCGCGTCCAGGCGCAGGGCGCGCGGCGCGGTGGTGGTGACGCTGCGGCGCCAGACGGTGGTGTCGGCGAGCAGCGCGGCCAGCGTGCGGCCGGTCATCGGCGTGTCGGAGGCGAAGACGTGGAAGTTGGTCAGCCGGTCGGCGCAGCAGTCGGTGCGGTTCCAGAGCCGGATGGCGTGCAGGTCGTGCGCGCGGCCGAGATCGACCTCCCACCACGCGTTCGCCTCGGACTGGGTGTGGGACACCGAATTGCCCGCCCAGTTGCCATCGGTGTTGCCATCGACCGCGCGTCCGGCGGCGCCCACGTCGAACTGCGAGGACTGGCTTGCGGTGCGGCCGCGGGCAATGTTCTCGAAGTGGATGATCTTTTCGGCGGTCGCCGTCGCATCCAGCTGCGAGAAGTCGCCGCTCGCCACAGGCGCACCCCAGTTGACGCCATCGGCACTGAGGAAGACGCGGTATTGGCGGATGGTGCCGTTCGGTGTGGTGCTGCGCGGCAGGTAGCGCAGGCCAGTGACCTCGGCGCCGCGCTGCAGGTCGAGCACGATCCAGTGCGGCATCGGCGCGGTCGCCGTGCTCCAGGCGGTGTGCCAGATCGTGGCCGGGTTGCCGTCGAGCACGTTGGCGGCGCTGCCGTTCTCGTTGGCCGTTTCGGCGCTGTCAGCCGTGGCGGTCCAGCCGCTGCGCGGGAGCGGGCGGCCATCGGCGCCGAGCAGCTCGATCTCGGCGGCGGACGACCACGGATTGCCATTGACCTCGGACAGCGCCTCCAGCCGCACGTAGCGGGTGGCGGCCGGGTTGCTGATGCTCCAGACGAAGTCGGTCGAGACGGTGCGCCCGCCCGCGCTGACGAAGACCGTGACGCGGAAGGTGCCTGCTGCGGTGGGCGTGCCGCTGATGCGGCCGGTGACCGGGTCGATGGTGGTGCCGGCCGGCAAGCCGGTGGCGCGCCAACTGGCGACCGTGCCCGAAGGCAGTGTCACCTGGGGCGTGAAGCCGACCGGGCCGGCGACGGTGGAGGCCTGGTCCGTCACGGGCGCGAGCTGCGGGCTGCCGTCCAGCGTCAGGCGCAGCAGCGTGGACACCGAGGGCGTGCCGGCCGCGTTCAGCGCGAACAGCATCCACTGCCCCGGCAGCGCCAGGCCGCCGTTGGTCGGCACGTCGACCGCGTAGCGGTTGCCACCCAGCGCGCGGAAGGCCAGCGGCAGGCGGCGCTGGTCGTTGTTGGTCGCGTGCGTGGTGGACGACTGGCGCACCAGCGCGAACGCGCCCACCGCGCTGTCGGTCGTGACCTCGATGGTCTGGCCATGGCCGGCCACGGCCGGCGCGGCGGTGATGACCGGGCGCACGGCGGGCGTGCCATCGGCATTCGACAGGTAGGGCGGGCTGAGGATCTGCAGGTCCGGGTGGTTGGCCGCGCAACCCGCGCCGCACAGTCCGCCCCCCGCCGACAGCACCCGGCCATCGGGCAGCAGCAGCGCGATGCTGTGGTAGTTGCGCGGCACGGCCATCGCCGGCAGCGTCGTGAAGGTCTCGGTCTCGGGATCCCAGAGTTCGGGCGCGAGCACCGAATTGGCGTCCGAGAAGCCGACCGCGTAGGTCTGCCCGCCGAGGACCACCACCTGCCCGTTCGGCAGCACCACGCTGTTGTGGAAAGCGCGCCGGTAGGCCATCGGCGGCAGCTTGCGCACCGTGACGCCGCCGTTCAGGTCGATCACGTAGCTGTTGGCATTGGCCTGCACGCTGTCGTAGCCGGGGCCGCCGCCGGTCTTGAGCACCTTGCCGGCGTCGTACATCACCGTGTTGCCGCTGACGCTGAACTCGTCGTCGCCACGCCGTCCGGCTGGCGTGACCGCGCCGGTGCCACGGGCGTCGATCCAGTGCATGTTGACACCGGGACCGGCGTGGAAGACGCGGCCGTTGCCCGCCGGGATCAGCCAGAAGTGCGAGTCGCCGCCGAAGTTGCGCGATGGGTCGGGCGAGAGGAAGGAGTCGATCGGCACGCCCGTCAGCCGCCGCCAGCCACCGGCCTCGGTCCAGACTTCCCCATGCTTGTTGCCGACGCCACCGCTCCACGAGCCGCCCAGCGTCAGCACGCCGCCGTCCGGCAGCAGCGTGTTGGCCTGGTAGCCGCGCGGGATGTTCATCAGCGCGCCGGCCGTCCACACGCCGGTGGCCGGGTTGTAGAGCGAGGTCTTGGCCGAATCCAGCCCGCCGTTGACCAGCAGGCGGCCATCGGCGAGGTTGGTCGTGCCGACGCAGAACATGTCATGGCCGGTCTCGGACACCAGCCGCTCCGACACCGCGTCACTGAGCGGATCGAAGGTCAGGCTGTAGGTGCGGCCCGACCCGCCAAAGCTGAACTTCTCCTCAGCCGACCACATCAGCAGCCGCCCGTCCGGCAGATTGGCCGCCGACACCGGCACCAGCGGCAGGGTCTTCACCGCCGACCAGCGCGCCAGGTTCGGCTGCACGACCGCCAGCGCCTGGCGGCGGACCTGCGGTGCGGTGGTCGATGCCGTCCCGGTCGCGTTGGTCGCTTCAGGCTCTTCGCTGTTGCACGCCAGCAGTGCCGCCGTGGCGGACAGCAGCAGCACGAGCCTCGGCAGGCGCCGGATGCAGAAACGGTTCATGGGGCAGGAGCCGGTCGGTGTTCGGCCAGATGTTTCTAATTGTGTTTAATGGTACGAAATGAACACCCCGCCGACGGCGCCACGCGTACCCGCATTCGCAGGTGTCCGCCACACCGGAGCGGCCTGTGTCCGCGCGGCTTGTGCAGTTGCGGGGTATCGGCCGCCCGATGGCCGCGCCCGTCAGACCCGGCACGTAGAATTTCCCGATGCACGAATCCCCGGACTCCCCGATGCCCCACGACCCCGCCGCGCCGGTGTCGTCCCGCCTGCTCGCCAACCTCAACCCCGAACAGCTCGCCGCGGTCACGCTGCCGCCCGAGCCGGGACTCATCCTGGCGGGCGCCGGCTCCGGCAAGACCCGCGTGCTGACCACCCGCATCGCCTGGCTGCTGCAGACGGGCCAGGTCTCGCCGGGCGGGCTGATGGCGGTGACCTTCACGAACAAGGCCGCCAAGGAGATGCTCACGCGGCTCGGCGCGATGCTGCCGTTCAATGTGCGCGGCATGTGGATCGGCACCTTCCACGGCCTGTGCAACCGCTTCCTGCGCGCGCACTGGAAACAGGCCGGCCTGCCGCAGAGCTTCCAGATCCTCGACAGCGGCGACTCGCTCAGCGCGGTCAAGCGGGTCATCAAGGGCATGAAGCTCGACGAGGAGCGCTTCGTGCCCAAGCAGGTCGCCTGGTTCATCGCCGGCGCCAAGGAAGAAGGCAAGCGCCCGAAGGACGTGGACGTCCAAGACCCGCACAGCCAGAAGCTCGCCGAGATCTACCAGGCCTACGAGGACCAGTGCCAGCGCGAGGGCGTGGTCGACTTCGCCGAGCTGATGCTGCGCAGTTACGAGCTGATGCGCGACGATGCCGCGCTGCGCCAGCACTACCGCCACCGTTTCCAGCACATCCTCGTCGACGAGTTCCAGGACACCAACCGGCTGCAGTACGCCTGGCTGAAGATGTTCGCGGGCGATCCGGCCAAGGGGGATGTGCCGTGCGCGGTATTCGCCGTCGGGGACGATGACCAGAGCATCTACGCCTTCCGCGGTGCGCGCGTCGGCAACATGGCCGACTTCGAGCGCGAGTTCCGGGTCGCCAGGCTCATCAAGCTGGAGCGCAACTACCGCTCGTTCGGCAACATCCTCGACTCGGCCAACGCGCTGATCTCGCGCAACACCGGGCGGCTGGGCAAGAACCTGCGCACCGAGGCGGGGCCGGGCGAGCCGGTGCGCGTCTACGAGGCGACCAGCGATTTCGCCGAGGCCGCGTGGCTGCTGGAGGAGCTGCAGCAGCTGCACCGCGGCGGCATGGCGCGCTCGGAATGCGCCCTGCTCTACCGCAGCAATGCGCAGTCGCGGGTGCTGGAGTCGGCGCTGTTCAATGCGGGCGTGCCGTACCGGGTCTACGGCGGCCTGCGCTTCTTCGAGCGGGCCGAGGTGAAACACGCGCTGGCCTACCTGCGCCTGATCGAGAACCCGAACGACGACACCAGCTTCCTGCGCGTCGTCAACTTCCCGGCACGCGGCATCGGCACGCGCTCGGTGGAGCAGCTGCAGGAAGTCGCGCGCGCCAGCGGCCGCAGCCTGTACCAAGGGGTCAGCGGCCTGACTGGCACGGCGGGCGCCAAGGTCGCCGCCTTCAACCGCCTGATCGACGGTCTGCGCGCCAGCACCCAAGGACAGACGCTGCGCGTGATCATCGAGCAGGTGCTCGCCGCCAGCGGGCTGATCGACTTCTACCGCACCGAGAAGGAAGGCCAGGACCGCATCGAGAACCTGGAGGAACTCGTCAACGCGGCGGAGGCCTTCGTCACGATCGAGGGCTTCGGCAAGGACGCGGTGGCGCTGCCGGTGGACGAGATGGGGCAGACGGCGGCCGAGTTGCTGCCGGACGCGGAGACGGGCGAGATCCTGTCGCCGCTGGCCGCCTTCCTGACCCACGCCGCGCTCGAAGCCGGCGACAACCAGGCGCAGGCAGGGCAGGACGCCGTGCAGATGATGACGGTGCACGCCGCCAAGGGGCTGGAGTTCGACGCGGTCTTCATCACCGGGCTGGAAGAAGGCCTGTTCCCGCACGAGAACGCTGCCACCGAGGCGGACGGACTGGAGGAAGAGCGCCGCCTGATGTACGTCGCCATCACCCGCGCCCGCCAGCGGCTCTACATCAGCCACAGCCAGACGCGGATGCTGCACGGTCAGACGCGCTACAACGTGAAGAGCCGCTTCCTGGACGAGCTGCCCGAGGAAGCGCTGAAGTGGCTCACGCCGAAGCGGCAGGCCTTCGGTTCGTCAGGGTCGGGCGCAGGCTTTGGTGGCGGCTACGGCGCGCCGTCACGGCCGGCGTGGACACCCGCACCGGCACCACCGCCCTCGTGGGCGTCTCCCGTGCCGGTGGCGATGGCGCGCAGCGCGGCCGAGTCCTCAGGCCACGGTCTGCGGCCCAAACAGGCCGTCTTCCACAACAAGTTCGGTGAAGGCGTGGTGCTGGCGCTGGAAGGCAAGGGAGCGGATGCCCGCGCCCAGGTCAACTTCGGTCGCCACGGCACCAAGTGGCTGGCGCTCAGCGTGGCGAAGCTGACGCCGATCGACTGAAGCGCAGCCTCATTCCGCAGGGGTCGGGCTGGACGGCGTCACCACGTCGATCGTCTTCTCGATCACCTTGCCGGTCACCTTGACGCCGGTGGAGACCACCGCACCGGCCACCGAGATCGCGGCACCCGCGGTGGCACCCGCCACGGCCATCACGCCGCAGCCGCTCAGGCTGACTGCCAGCCCCGCACACACAACAAACCGGAACACTGCATTCATGGTCAAGGCCCTGGACAGGTAGAAGAAAAAAGGTAGGAGAAGAAAGCGGCATTGTCGATCGGCGCAGGTGTCACCGATCCGACTTGATGCTGTCACGGTATTTTCACAATGCGCGCAGACGATGCCGAAAGTCACAACTTCCGCCACGCGCCACGGACCTGCCATGAACCACCCTGTCGATCACCGCCTCCTCGCCCAGCCCGCCTTCCAGGAAGAAGAAGACAGCAACACCAGCGCCAACCCGACCTTCGAATCGGTCATGGCCGCCCGGCTGAGCCGCCGCGGCATGCTGCGCGGCAGCGTCGGCACGGCTGCGACGGCGGTGTTCGGCAGCTTCGCCACCGCCGCTTGCGGTGGCGGCGACGACGAAGTGGTCGCCGCCCCGTCGACCGTGGTGTCCTCGCTCGGCTTCGCAGCGGTCGGCAAGTCGCTGGCCGACACGATCACCGTGCCCGCGGGCTACACGGCCACCGTGCTCTACCGCTGTGGTGACCCGATCGCCACCGGCGTGGCCGCGGCGAAGAACGACGGCACCGACGGCGATTTCGACAAGCGCTCGGGCGACTGCCACGACGGCATCGAGTACTTCGGCCTGAACGCCGCCGGCACCGGCCCGGACGCCTCGAGCAGCGAGCGCGGCCTGCTCGGCATGAACCACGAGTACCAGAACAACCTGTTCCTGTTCCCGAACGGCCCGACGCCCAACCCGCGCCCGGCTGCTGAAGTGGACAAGGAAGTCGCGGTCCACGGCCTGTCCATCGTCGAAGTCAAGCGCACCGGCAGCGTCGTCAGCTACGTCCAGGGCTCGACCTTCAACCGCCGCATCACCGCCGCCACGACGATGACGCTGTCCGGCCCGGCCGCCGGCGACGCGCTGATGAAGACGAAGTACTCGATCGACGGCTCCACCACCCGCGGCACGCAGAACAACTGCGGCACCGGCACGACGCCGTGGGGCACGCTGATCACCTGCGAAGAAAACTGGATCGGCTACTTCACCCGCGCCGCTGCCGATGACACCGCCCGCGGTGGCGCCACCGCCCGCAGCGTCGTGTCCCTGAAGCGCTACGGTCTGGCCGCAGGCGCAGCCAGCCGCTACGGCTGGGAAACCGGCGGCACCGCCGACCTCTACGCCCGCTGGAACGCCAGCCAGTCCGGCACCTCCACCGACGGCACCGACGACTACCGCAACATCATCAACAACTTCGGCTGGAACGTCGAGATCGATCCGTACCAGCCGACGGCCAAGATCAAGAAGCGCACCGCCATGGGCCGTTTCGCGCACGAAGCCGCCGCCTACCTGACCCCGGTGGCCGGCAAGCCGCTGGCGTTCTACATGGGCGACGACTCGCGTGGCGAGTACATCTTCAAGTTCGTGTCGGACGCCATCTGGGCGGCCGCCGACGCTGTGCCCGCCGACCGCATCGCCACCGGCGACAAGTACCTCGACAAGGGCAAGCTCTACGCCGCGAAGTTCAACGCCGACGGCACCGGCGAGTGGCTGCTGCTGGACATCAGCGCCGCCGCGATCAAGGGCTACGCGACCTACACCTTCGCCAACCAGGCCGACGTGCTGGTCAACGCCCGCCTGGCCGCTGATGCCCTGGGTGCAACCAAGATGGACCGCCCGGAGTGGAGCACTGTCAACCCGGCCACCGACGACATCTATTTCACGCTGACGAACAACACGAACCGCGTGCTGACCGGCACGGCCTACCCGCTGGTCGACGCGTCGAACCCGCGTGCCTACAACGACACCAAGGGCACGGCCACGGCACAGAAGGGCAACGTCAACGGCCACATCATCCGCATGTCGGAAAACGGCCGCAATCCGGCCGCGGTGGCGTTCCAGTGGGACGTGTACCTCTTCGGTGCCGAATCGACTGCCGCCGCGGCGATCAACCTGTCCGGCCTGACCGCTGACCAGGACTTCTCCAGCCCGGACGGCATGCGCTTCACCAACAGCACGGGTCTGGCCTGGATCGAGACCGATGACGGCGCCTACACCGACGTGACGAACTGCATGCTGCTGGCCGCCGTGGCCGGCTCGCGCGGCGACGGTGCCAAGCTGACCGTCAACAACACCCGTGACACCGCCACGCTGGCCGTGGACACGTACATGGGCAAGAAGCCGACGGCGACGACGCTCAAGCGCTTCCTGGTTGGCCCAGCGCAGGCGGAAGTCACCGGCATCTGCGAAACCCCGGATGGCAAGGCCCTGTTCATCAACATCCAGCACCCGGGCGAAGACACCGCCGCGGCGTCGATCGTCGACCCGACCAAGTTCGGCAGCCACTGGCCGGATGGCGGTACCGCCCGCCCGCGCTCGGCGACGGTCGTGATCACCAAGAACGACGGCGGTCGCATCGGCACCTGAGCCAGACCGGATCGGGCGGCTGCCCGCGAAGCGGTTCGACACCGTTTCGCAAGGCAGCGCAAAGGTTGTGACGGAATTCGCACCTTTACAATGGGGACGTCCGATTTTTCGCATTTTTCAACCGCCGGGCACTGCCCGGCGGTTTGCCATGACGAGTCCCCTCCTCGACCCCCGCACCACCACGGCACGTGACACCGCGACCTCCGATGGCCCGCCTGCGCTGAAGCAGTTCGTCGGCTGGCAGGCCGGGCTGATGTCGCAGGACAGGCTCGGTCCGGCCGCCATGCAACTTGTTTCAGATCTGGCCACCAGCTTCGGCTGCGCCCAGGTGGCGCTGGGCTGGTGGCAGCGGCAGCGCAGCCACCTGCTGGCCGTCTCGAACCCTGGTGCACTGGGAGACGAGGCCAGCACGGTCCGGGCCAAGCTGGCCTTCGAAGCGGCCCTGGACGAGTGCATCGACCAGGGCGTGCTGGTGCGCTGGCCGGAGCCCGCCGGTGGTCCGCCCCGGCTCACGCTGGCCCATGCCGCGCTGGTGCAGCCCGCGGGCGGCGATCTGGGCGCCGTCGCCAGCCTGCCGCTGCACGCCTACGGCCGCGTCGTCGGCGCCCTCACGCTGTGCTGGCGCGACCCGCAGGCACTCGCCCGTTTCGACCCCGACACCCTGGCGCACCAGCTCGCGCTGATGGCGCCGTGGCTCGACCTGCTGCACCGCCACGAACAGCCGCTCTGGCAACGCGCCACCCAGCGCGTGTCGCAGCGCTGGCACCGCTCCTCCTGGCTGCGCCGCGGGCTGGGCGCCGGTCTGGCCGTGCTGGCAGCCGGGTGGCTGCTGTGGCCGGTGTCACACGAGCTGGGCGGACGGGCGCGGCTCGATGGCCGGCAGGAGCGCAGCCTCACCGCGCCCACCGACGGTTTCCTGCAGGCGGTCCACGCCCGGCCTGGCGACCATGTCCGCGCCGGCCAGCCGCTGCTGGAACTGGCGCCGCAGGACCTGGAGGTCGATGCCCGCCGCCTGGAAAGCGAGATCGCCCAGCACCAGAACGCCTACATGGCCGCCCTCGCCCGCTCGGACCGGGCGCAGATGGGCGTGCAACTCGCCCGCAGCGACGAGATCGGCGCACAGCTGCAGCAGGTGCGGCGCGAACTCGGCCGCACGCGCATCGAGGCGCCGATGAATGCCCTCGTGCTGGACGGCGACCTGACCCGCTCGGTCGGCATGCCGGTGCGGCGCGGCGACACGCTGATGCGCCTGACGCCGGACCAGGCGCCGCGGGTGGTGATCGAGATCGACGAGCGCGACATCGACGCGGTGCGGCCCGGACAGCCGGCGCGGCTGGCGCTGTCGGCACTGCCCTGGGACACGCTGGCGCTGCAGGTGGAGCGGGTGCAGCCGGCGGCCCATGCGGTGGAGGGCGCCAATGTGTTCGAGGTCGAGGCCCGGCTGCAGCCCGGTGCGGAAGCCGGCGCCTCCGCGCTGCGGCCCGGACTGACGGGGGTGGCCCGCATCGAGGTCGGCCGGCAGAGCCGGCTGCTGACGCTGGGCACCCGGGTGGCCGACTGGCTGCGCCTGCAGTGGTGGCGCTGGAATGGCTGACTTCCCCGCCGATGCCCTGCTGCACCCGCACTGGTACCGTGTCGCGCCGCTGAAACCGCGTCTGCGCGGCCATGTCCGCCTGCAGCGCCAGATCACGCGGGGCGAGCGCTGGATGCTGCTCACCGACGGCGTCTCGCAGCGCACCCACCGGCTGGACGCCGCCGCCTGGGCCCTGGTCGGGCGCTGCAACGGGGAGCGCACGGTGCAGCGGCTGTGGGAGACGCTGCTCGATGAACAGGGCGACGACGCCCCGACCCAGGCCGAGGTGATCGACCTGCTCACGCACCTGCAGCAGGCGGGTCTGCTGCAGGCGACGATCGATGCCGCGGGCGGCAGCCCGGCCCGCCCGGACCAGGACTGGCAGCGTGCACGCGCGCCCGTCAGCGCGGCCAATCCGCTGTATTTCCAGGTGACGCTGGGCAACCCGTCGCGGCTGGTGCGGTGGCTGGAGCACGGGCTGCACCCGGTGCTCCAGCCCGCGCTGCTGGTGCTGTGGGCGCTGGCGGTGGCCGCGGCCGGGCTGGCGGCGCTGGCCGACTGGCCGGCCCTGTCCGCCCACGGGCGCCACTGGCTGAGCAGCCCGCACCACCTCGGTCTGCTCTGGGCCGTCTACCCGGTGATGAAGCTGCTGCACGAGACCGCCCACGCGCTGGCCATCCACCGCTTCGGCGGCGAGGTGCGCGCCTTCGGGCTGACGATGATGCTGTTCACGCCGGTGCCGCACGTCGATGCACGCGCCGCCAGCGCGCTGGCCAGCCGGGGCCAGCGGCTGCTGGTGAGTCTGGCCGGGATCATGGCCGAGCTGGCGATGGCCGCCGGCGCCCTCGTGGTCTGGCAGCACACGCAGAACGGCCTGCTGCACGACCTGGCCTTCGTCGTGCTCTTCCTGGGCGCGGTGTCGAGCCTGCTGGTCAATGGCAACCCGCTGCTGCGCATGGACGGCTACCACGCCCTGTGCGATGCGCTGGACCTGCCGAATCTGGCGGCGCGCTCGCGGCGCTGGTGGCTGCGTGTGGGCAGCCGGCTGGTCAATGGTGCGGGCCACGCCGCCTCGGCACCAGCCTGCGCGCCCGGCGAGCGGGGCTGGCTGATCGCCTACGCGCCGCTGTCGTGGCTCTACCGCGCCGGGCTCAGCCTCGTGATCGTGCGCTGGCTGGGGAGCGTGCACGCGGGCCTGGGGCTGGCCGCCGCCGCCGTGCTGGGCGGGCTGATGGTGGGCGCACCGCTGCTGGGCCTGTGGCGGCAGCTCCAGGCGCCGATGCTGGCGGCTTCGGTGCGCCGGGTTGCCATGGGGCGGGTGGCGCTGATCGCGGCGGCCGTGCTGGCGCTGTTCTTCTTCTGGCCGCTGCCGCACGCGACCACCGCGCAGGGTGTGGTCTGGCTGCCGGAGTCGGCCTGGATCCGGCCGGAGACCGCCGGCTTCGTCACCACCCCGCCCGAGCCGGCCAGCCGCCGCGTGGCCGCAGGCGACGTGGTGCTCCCGCTGGACAACGACCGCCTGACCAGCCGCCGCGACGCGCTGGACGAACAGCTCGCCGGGCTGGACGCGCGCCGCTTCGACGCCCTCGCCCGCGACCCGGGCCAGGCCGCCGCGCTGCAGCAGCAGGCCAGCGCCCTGCGCGCCCAGCGCCAGCAGCTCGACACGGAGATCGCCGGACTGGCCGTGCGCGCACCGCTGGCCGGCACGCTGGTGCTGGACGACGCGACCCGCCTCGGCGGACGCTGGCTGGAGCGCGGCGACACGCTCGGCCACGTCCGCCCGGACGACAACCGCACGCTGCAGGTGGTGCTGCCGCACGAGGACGCGCTGCTGGTGCAGGACGGCCTGCAGGGCATCACGCTGCGCCGCAGCGACCGGCCGGCCGACCTGCTTGGCGCCCATCTGCGCACCACCACCCTGCCGTCGGCCACCCGGCGCCTGCCGACCCGCAGCCTGGGCGACACCGGCGGCGGTCTGGTCGTCACCGATCCGTCCGATGCGCAGGGGCTGAGCAGCCGCGACCCGGTGTCGGTGCTCGAACTCGCCAGCGACCAGCCGCTGGGCGAGCGCGTCGGCAGCCGCGTGTGGGTGCGCTTCGCGTTCACGCCACGCTCGGCCGCGTGGCAGCTGGGGCGCTGGCTGCGCCAGACCTTCCTCGGCCAGTTCCAGGCGCGCGACTGATGGACACCAGCGCCGCGCTGAAAACCCGCCTCGACGCCACCTGCCGCGAGGCGCTCGGGCTGCTGCCGCGCCCGAACCAGTGGCTGGCGGCGCAGGCGATGGTCGACGGGCGCCTGGCCGAACTCGCCACCGGCGAGGGCAAGACAATCGCGCTCGCGCTGGCCGCCGCGCTGCTGGCCCTGCGCGGCCGCAGCGTGCACCTGCTCACCGCCAACGACTACCTCGCCACGCGGGATGCCCGGCAGCTGCACGGCTGGTTCGCGGCGCTCGGCCTGCGCGTGGCCGCCGTCACCGCCGAACACACGAGCACCGAACGCGCCGCGGCCTACCGCGCCGATGTGGTCTACGTCAGCGCCCGGGAGCTGGTCTTCGACAGCCTGCGCGACCAGGTGGCCGGCCGCTCGGCCTGGTCCGCCTCGGCGCGCGACGCCCGCCTGAGCGAACACGCCCGCGCCCTGACCCAGACCCCCCTGGACGACGACACCGCGACCGTGCCCGCCTTCGACGTGGCCCTGATCGACGAGGCCGACAGCATCCTGCTCGACGAAGCCGTGATGCCGCTGGTGCTGGCCCGCCACGGCGAGGCCGGCGAGCGCCTGTCGCAGCTCGGCACCGCGCTCGATCTGGCGGCGCAGCTGCAGCCCGGCCGCGACTTCGAGCTGCAGCCGGTCGCCCGCGACGCCGTGCTGACCCCCGCCGGCGCGCAGCGGCTGGACACGCTCTGCACCGGCCTCGCGCGGCTGTGGCGCCACCGGCTGCACCGCGAGGAACTCGTGCGCCTGGCGCTGGTCGCCACGCACCTGCTGCAGCCGCAGCGCGACTACCTGGTGCGCCACGACCAGCTCCGCCTGATCGACCCCGTGACCGGCCGCATCGCCACCGGGCGGATGTGGTCGAACGGCCTGCACGAGCTGGTCTGCCTGAAAGAAGGCTGCCCCCCACCGCCACCCACCGAAAGCGCCGCCCGCACCACCTACAGCCACTTCCTGCGCCGCTACCGCCTGATCGGCGGCACCAGCGCCACGCTGCACGACCAGCGCGACGAGCTGCACCGGCTCTACAGCCTGCGCGTCACCCGCGTGCCGCCGCACACCCCGCCCCGCCGCGAACGCGGCCCGAACCGCTGGTTCACCGACGAGGCAGCCCGCGACCGGGCGGTGGTCGAGCGGGCGCTGTCCCTGGCCCGGATCGGCCGGCCGGTGCTGATCGGCACCGACGGCGTGCCGCAGTCGCTGCGGCTGGTCGCGGCCTTCGAGGCCACGTTTGCCGCGGGCGCGGCGCCGCTGCCGCTGCAATGCCTCGACGCGCGGCAGGACGCCAGCGAGGCCGCCCTGATCGCCGAAGCCGGCCAGCCCGGCCGCATCACCGTGGCCACCCGCATGGCGGGTCGCGGCGTGGACATCCGCCTGCACCCGCGCGCGGCGCAGGCCGGCGGGCTGCACGTGCTGAACTGCCAGGACAACCCGGCGCGCCGCCTCGACGAACAGCTCTTCGGCCGCACCGCGCGCCAGGGCGACCCCGGCAGCGTCGAACACTGGCGGGTGGGTGCGCCCCGCTCGCTCTACAGCCTCAGCGCGCTCGGCGCCTGGCGCGACCTCGCCTGGCGCCTGCGCCAGCGCGCCCGCGAGGCCCGGGCGGCCGACGAGCGCCGCCGCCTGCGCCTGGGCGACGAGCTGGACCGCCAGCGCCTCGACCGGCTTGCCCCGGGTGACTGAACCAACCCGCCCACTGTCCGATGACACCACGCCCCATGCCCCGTGACCGACACCTCCCGTACCCTGGCCTGCTGCTCGGCCTGTCGCTCTGGCTGCTGCTGCCCGCCTGCGCGTCCGCGCTCACGCTCGGCTGCCTGATCACGCCGGTCCGGGTGGCCGAGATCGGCACGCCCGTCGCTGGTGTGGTCGAGCGCATGCTGGTCGACCGCGGCGACACCGTGCGCCGGGGCCAGCCGCTGGCGGTGCTGCACGCCGCGGGCGAGCGGGCCTCGGTCCGCACCGCCGAAGCCCGTGCCCGCGCGCAGGCCGCCGTCAGCGCCGCCCAGGCCACGCTGTCGCTGACGCGGCAGAAGGCCCAGCGCGCCGAGTCGCTGCACGGCGACCAGTTCATCTCCGACATCGCGCTCGACCAGGCCCGCACCGAGCTGGCCGTGGCCGCGCAGAACCTGCAGCAGGCCCAGGACCAGCGCGCCGTCTACCAGGCCGAATCGGCCCAGGCGCTGGCGCAGCTGGGCCAGCGCGCGCTGCGCAGCCCCTTCGACGGCGTCGTGGTCGACCGCATGGCGCAGCCCGGCGAGCGGGTCGAGCTGCTGCCGCTGCTGCGGGTGGCCGATGTGGCGCGGCTGCGGGTCGAGGTGGTCGTGCCGGCCAGCCAGTTCGGGCAGGTGCGCGCCGGGGCGCGGCACCCGGTGAAGGCCGAGGTGCCGGGCGTGGCCGCGCGCGAGGCCACGGTCACGCAGGTCGACCAGGTGATCGACGCGGCCAGCAACACCTTCCGCGTCCGGATGGCGATGGACAACGCCGACCGCGCCGTGCCGGCCGGCGCGCGCTGCCAGGTCGATCTGGGTCTGGCCGTCGCAGCCGGAGCGGCTGCCGAGAAGAAATCCCCATGACGCGCCCGCCCCGCCGCCGCTGGCAGTACGAGGAGCTGGAGCCGCGCATCCTGTACGCCGCCGACACCGCCGCGCTGGCCAGCCTGGGCGACATCGGCAGCACCTTCGTCGTCAGCACCACCGCCGACAGCGGCGCCGGCTCGCTGCGCGACGCCATCACCCAGGCCAACCTCCACCCCGGCGCCGACACCATCCGCTTCGACATCCCGGCGCCGCTGGTCAACGGCGCCCACACCATCACCCCGCGCTCGGCGCTGCCGCTCATCACCGACACCGTCTGGCTCGACGCCAGCCGCGAGCCGGACGCGCTGGCGCTGGGCCGGCCGGTGGTGGAACTGGTTGGCACGGACGCGGGCGGCAGCGCCTCGGCGCTGGTGCTGGCCGATGGCAGCGACGGCAGCCTCGTGCGCGGGCTGGTCATCCAGCAGTTCGGCGGGGCCGCCATCCAGGTCCGTGCCGGCGCCGATGGCGTGACGCTGGCCGGCCTGCGCATCGGCACCGACACCACCGGGCAGTCCGCACCGGGCAACAGCGGCAACGCGGTCGAGATCAGCGCCGCACAGGCCCTGGTCGGCGGCCCGACGGCGGCCGACCGCAACCTGCTGTCCGGCAACTACGCCGGGATCCTGGTGACCGGGGCGAGCGCCAGCGGGGCCCGCATCGAGGGCAACTACATCGGCACCGACAGCCTCGGCCAGTCCGCGCTCGGCAACCGGACGGTGGGGATCTACCTGGACGCCCCGTCGGCGACCGTGGTCCACAACCTGGTCAGCGGCAACGGCTACGAGGGCGTCTACCTGCTCGCCGGCGCCAGTGGCAGCAGCGTGCAGGGCAACCTGATCGGCACCGACCTGAGCGGCACCCACGCCGTCGGCAATGGCTCGTTCGGCGTTTACGTGGAAAACACGCGTGACGTGCTGATTGGCGGCACGACCGCCGGCACCGGCAACCTGATCGCCTGGCAGAAGGCCGGCGCGGGCATCTCCATCGTCGGCACCGCGGGTGGCGTGTCGGTGCTCGGCAACGCGGTCCACGACAACGCCGGGCTGGGCATCGACCTCGGCGCCGCGGGCGTCAACGGCAACCGCGAGGCCGACACCGACGGCGGCCCCAACAACCTGCTGAACTACCCGGTGCTGGGCAGCGCCACGAGCGTGGCCGGCGCGACGCGGCTGGTCGGCGACATGACCGGCACGGCCGGCACGACGCTGCGCATCGAGTTCTTTGTCAGCAACCAGGCCGACCCGCTCGGCTTCGGTGAAGGCGCGGTTTTCCTCGGCAGCACGAGCGTGACGGTCAACGCCAACGGCCTCGCGCACATCGACACCACGCTGGCCGGTGTGCTGCTGCAGACCGGTCAGGTGGTGTCGGCGACCGCCACCGTGCAGTCCGCCGCCCTGGCGCCCAGGCCCTGGGGCGACAGCTCCGAGTTCGGCAACGCGGTGGCGGTGCAGGTGGTGCCCAGCGCCCCGGTGGTCGATGCCGCGCAGACCCTGCACGTGGCGGAAAACAGCCCGGCCGGCACCGTGGTCGGCACGCTGCATGCCACCGACGCCGATCCCGGCACCACGCTGTCCGGCTGGACACTCACCGGCAGCGCCGCACTCGCGGTCGACCCCGCCACCGGCACGATCCGGGTGGTCGATCCCGCCTCGCTCGACCACGAGCGGCTGGCGTCGGTCGTCCTCACCGCCACGGTGCGCGACGGCGTCCTGACCAGCGCCCCGCAGACCCTCACGGTCTTCATCGACAACGTCAACGAGCCGCCGGCGCTGACGCTCGCGCCCTGGAAGATCCAGAGCGACCAACCCCTGACGCTCGGCACGGACGTGCTGAACGCGCAGGACCCGGACGGCACCGCCGCGCCCCTGCTGGTGGAGGTCGGCACCATCAGCGGTGGCCGCTTCGAGGCGGTGAACGCGCCGGGCACCGCGCTCGCGCAGTTCAGCCTGGGCGCGCTGCAGGCCGGCCAGATCCGCTTCGTCGCGACCGCGACCGACCAGGCGCCCACCGTGCAGCTGCGTGTCAGCGACGGCAGTGCCTTCAGCGCCTGGACCACGGTCGGTGTGGAGTGGACGCCTGCCCCGCCACCGCCACCGCCACCCCCCCCTGCGCCGGCCCCTCCCCCGCCGCCCCAGCTGGCGCCGACGCCCGTGCTCACCGTCAGCGGCCCGACGGCGAGAGACGCCACCGCGGTTGATGCATCGACACTGGACCTGCCGTCGCTGTCGGCTGACCGGCAACCACTGTCACGCGAGGTCCGCTCGGTCGCGGCGGAGCAGTGGCTGGCGCAGGTCCAGGCCGACAGTTCCGCCGACATCGCGGCCCTGAGCGCGCACAGCCGCGTCGCCTACGCCGGCCCTGAGGCCGCCGCGCACGCGACCGATGCCGCAGCGCCCACCGACCTGCTCGCACTCGTCCTGCCCAACACGGTGGTCGCGGCGCTGCAGGCCAGCTATGACCTGCCAGGCGCCCTGTCGCACGGCATCGAGCTGCCCGCGCTGGCGGACGATGGTCTGGACCTGTTGCGCACGGACCTGCAGGACACCGCGGGGCAGCTGCAGTCGGCCATCGACCCGATCGAGGCCTCGGGACTGGCACTGACCGTCGGCCTGGTGTGGTGGACGGTGCGGCTGGGCGGCGTGGCGGGCTCGCTGCTGGTGTCGGTGCCGACCTGGCAGTTCTTCGATCCGCTGCCGGTGCTGACGCGGGCGCCGCTGCCGGTGCGGCTCCGACCGGACGACGACGCGGCGGCGGGCCCGGACCCGCAGAACGAGGAAGCCTCGGCCGCCGAGGTGCTGGGCCGGGACCGCTTTCCGGCCCCCCGCGAGGACAGCGAGCGCGATGACGGCGTCGACACCACGGCCGGCAAGCCCCGCGCGCCTGCCAAGGGAGCCGGACGGTGAGCCGGTCCACGGGCTGGCCCACCCTGCCGGGTTGGTGGCCGCGGCCGGGGGTCGAGGTGCGCCTGACGCTGGGGCTGGTGGCGATCTTCCTGGCGGTGATCTTCCTGCTCGACGTGCTCTTCGGCCTGATCCCGGACCGGGCGCGCACCGAACTCGTCGCCCGCCAGACCACCAGCACGGCGCTGGCGCTGCTGGTCACGCAGGGGATCGAGCAGGGAGGGCGCCTGCCGCAGCGCGCGATACGGCAGCTGGCCGAACAGGACCGCGAGGTGCTGTCGGTGGCGCTGCAACAGAAGGGCCGCCCGCGCACCACGCTGATCGGCGACCACGCGGCGCACTGGACCCTGCCGCCCGGCGAGCGCTCGACGCTCACGCAAGTGCGCGTGGCCATCCACGACGCGCAGTCGCAACCCTGGGGCACGCTGGAAATCGCCTTCCGGCCGATCTACCCGACGACGCTGGCGGAGGTGCTCGCCGCGCCGGTCGTGCGGGCGCTGCTGGGCGTCGTGCTGCTGAGTTCACTGGCGATCTGGCTCTACCTGCGCCGCGTGCTGCAGCACCTCGACCCGGGCCAGGTGATCCCGGAGCGGGTGCGCGACGCCTTCGACGTGCTCGACGAGGGCATCGTGATCCTCGACCCGCAGGCCCGCGTCATGATGGCCAACGAGGCCTTCCGCCGCCTGGCGCCGCTGCAGCAGCCGCGGCGCGCGGTGGCCATCGGTCAGCCGGTCACGCAGCTCGACTGGCTGTGCCGCGCCGTGGCCGGTGACGGGGACGGCACAGCGCCGGTGGAATCGCCCTGGGCCACCGCCGTGCGCACAGCCGCGCCGTCCGAGGAGCGCGAGGTGCGCATCGGCCCGGCGGACGACCCGGCGCAGGTGCGCGAGGTGCTGGTGAAGTGCACGCCGGTGCTCGACCCCGGCGGGCAGGTGCGCGGCAGCATGCTGCGGCTGCGCGACGTCAGCGCGCTGCACCAGCTCAACCGGGCGCTGCAGACCTCGCAGCAGGCCCTGCGCGAGCGCAACGAGGAACTCAGCCGGCTCGCCACCCGCGACCCGATGACGAGCTGCCTGAACCGGCGCGCCTTCTTCGAGCAGGCCACCCGGCTGTTCGAGCTGGCCGACCAGCGTGGCGAGGGCCTGGTCTGCGTGATGGCCGACATCGACCACTTCAAGCAGTTCAACGACCGCCACGGCCACGCCACCGGTGACCAGGTCATCAAGGCGGTGGCGGCCATCCTCGCCGGTGGCGTGCGCGGCACGGATCTGGTGTGCCGCTATGGCGGCGAGGAGTTCTGCCTGCTGCTGCCGCAGCGCGAGGCGGCCGACGTGCTGATGCTGGCGGAGCGGCTGCGGCGCGAGATCGAGGACACCGCGGGCAGCCAGGTCGAGTCCGTGGCCGGCCTGCGGGTCACGTCCAGCTTCGGCATGGCGCTGTTCGAGCCGGGACTGGCGGGTCTGGCCATGCTGGTGGACCGGGCCGACCAGGCGCTCTACGACGCCAAGCGCACCGGGCGCAACCGCGTCAGCCGCTGGCCCGTGCCGGTGTCGGCGCCCGTGTCAGAAACGAAAACTGCCTGAGGCCGCCGGCAGCACCGGTGCGGGTGCGGCCGGGCGGCGTGACGCGGTGTCGCCCTCGCCTGGCGCCGCCATCGCTTCTGGCGGCACCAGCGGCTGCACCGGCGCGGCCCGCCAGGTCGGCGGCAGCTGCGAGCTGCGCGGGTAGCCGGCCGCGTCGAGCGTGCGTTGCCAGTCCCCGGTCTCGAAGCCCTGCAGGCGCTGGGCGCCCAGGCGCAGGATGGGCAGCTCGATCTGGCCTTCGCGGCGCTGCAGTTCGGCGACGTCCTCGGCCCGGTCGATGCTGATCTCGCGCACGGGGATGCCGCGTTGCCGCAGCAGCGCACGCGCGCTGTCGCAAGGGGCGCAGTTCGGCGCGGCGTAGAAGGTGGCCGGGTAACGCGCGACCGCCTGCCGCAGCGTGTAGGGCAGCTCGGCCGTGGGGGTCGCCGCGTTGGCAGCACCGAGCGGGCGGGCCGTGGCCCCTGCGGGCGGCCGGTCGGTGTAGGTGACCCGACCGTCCGGGCCGACCACCTTGTATTGCGCCGAGGCCGAAGCGGCCAGCCAGAGCAGCAGCCAGCCGCCGCACCGTGTCGCCAGGGTTGTCATCACTGCACTCCTCGTGTCCTGGATCCGGCCCATGGTAGCGCCAGCGGCCTCACGGCGTCAGCGACAGGCGTCCCTGCTCCCACTGGAGCCGGAAGCCCTGCAGGAAGCTGTTGCCGAACAGCACGTAGGCCATGTCGCTGTCGATGACCACCGCCTCGACGTCGCGCGCCTGCAAGGGCCCGAGGCTGATCTGCGCCAGCCGCACCCGCCGCCCGGCGCTGCGACCGGACGCAGTCTGCACCTGCGCGGCGCTGCCGGCCTGCCAGTCCACCCCCAGCCGGCGCGCCGCCTGCGTGGACAGCACGACCAGCGAGGCCCCGGTGTCGACAACCCCCTGCACCACCTGGCCATTGATCTCGCCGGCGGCGTGGAAGAGCCGGTCGCTGCCCGCCTCCAGCACCAGGCGCCGCGCCGCGCCCGTCGTCCCCGACGTCGCCGCCGCCCCCACCATCACCGGCGCCGCACCCACCACCAGTTCCCGCTGCACGCCGCCGCTGGTCGCCACCACCACCGACTGCCCCCCCGCGCCACGCTGCACGCGCACGCCGTCGGCCGTGTCGCCGACCGTCATGACCCGGGTGCGGCCGTCGATGACCACGACCACCTTGTCGCCCATGGTGCCGGCCAGCACCACCGTCGGCGCGCCGGTGGCCCGGCCAAGGCCCGGCGCGGCGAGCGCACCCAGCACCAGCCCCAGGGCAGCGCCCCAGGAACCGCTCCGCTGCAATCGACCGATCGGCCAGGAACCAGACATCCAACACTCCGTTACAACCTGGTTCGCAGACTACGGCCCGGCAGGCCCGGGCAGGACCGGAATAAGCGCGCCATTCGCGCGGCACATCGTCCCTGCGTGGCATGCTGGCGGCATGACGCTGCCCGCCCACGCCGAAGATCTCGGCCACCAGATCTACGCCATCGACACCGGTTTCGAACGCGCGCGCTTCGATGCGGCCTACCTCGTCGTCGACAGCGGCCGGGCCGCCTTCATCGACACCGGCCACAACGCGGCCGTGCCGCGGCTGCTGGACACGCTGGCCGCGCTGGGCCTGTCGCGGGACGCGGTGGACTGGGTCATCCCGACCCATGTGCACCTGGACCACGCTGGTGGCGCCGGCCTGCTGATGACGCAGTTACCCCAAGCCCGCGCGCTGATCCATCCCCGCGGCGCGCGGCACCTCATCAACCCGCTGGCGCTGGTCGAAGGCGCCCGCGCGGTTTACGGCGTCGAGGTGGTTCGCCAGACCTACGGCACGGTCGAACCGATCCCCGCCGAGCGCGTGGTGGAGAGCCACGACGCCATGGAAATCCTGCTCGGCCAGCGCCCGCTGCGGCTGATCGACACCCCCGGCCATGCCCGCCACCACCACTGCATCTGGGACGCCCGCAGCCGCGGCTGGTTCACCGGCGACACCTTCGGCATCAGCTACCGCGAGTTCGACACCGCGGCGGGACCGTGGATGTTTCCCAGCACCACCCCGGTGCAGTTCGACCCCGACGCACTGCGCCAGTCGATCGACCGGCTGCTGGAATCCGATCCGCAGGTGCTCTACCCGACGCACTTCAGCCGGGTCGATAACGTACCGCGTGTGGCCGCGCAATTCCGCGAGGTGCTCGATCAGTTCGTGTCGGGCGCACGCGCGGTACAGGCCGACTGGCCAGCGGATCGCGCCGAGCGTGTGCGCCGGCTGGAGGCGATGGTCGCCAGCACCCTGCTGGCCTCGGCCCGCAAGGCCGGCATCTCGCTGGCCGAGGAGGCGGTCCTCGCACTGCTGCAGATGGACGTGACACTGAACGCACAGGGCATCAACGTCTGGCTATCCCAAGGTACGGCACGCAAAACTGAACCCGAGGGTTAAATCCATCCATGTTTCCGGCATGTTTCCAACGGTTGTGCATTGTGACCTTGAAGCACCGGAAAGTACCGATCAGGATGGCGCCCATGCGTACCCTCACCTCCCCCTCCCTGCGCCGAAGTCTCAGCGTGCTCGTGCTGGCCGGCGTCCCTCTGAGCACCGCCTGGGCCGGCTACGACGACGGAGTGGTGGCCTACCAGCGTGGCCGACACGATGTGGCGCTCAAGGAATTTTCCGATGCGGCGGCCCGTGGCGACGGCCGCGCCCAGCGCAGCCTGGGCCTGATGCACGAGCGTGGCGACGGTATGCCCCGCGACCTCGCAGCAGCGGCCGCGTGGTACCGCAAGGCGATCGCCCAGGGCCTCGAGGGTGCGCAGTACAACCTGGCCTTTGTCACCCAGGCGCCCCAATCCGGTGCGCCGGCAGCCGCCGTCCAGCTCGCCACGTCGCGCCCCTGACCCCGCGCAGGGTCAGAGCTTGACCGGCCCCCCCGTGGCCACCCCCGCCGACGCCGCCTCGCGCGCCTGCTGCTGGCGGGTCCGGTCGACGTAGTTGTCGGCCCGCGCGAGCTGGTCGCGGATCATCGCGTTGTTCTGGCCCATCACCTCGATGGCCTTGGTGCGGAAGTTGTCCATCGTGTCCATGGCCTGGAAGGTCTGGTCGAACATCTCCTTCATCTTCTCGATGCCGAGCATCGGGTTCTGCGCGAACTGGGTGGTCTGGTCGACGTGCTGGTTGAGCTGGCGGCCGGTCTCGCTGATCAGGTTGCCGATCGTGGCGTTGACGCCCTGCAGCATCTCCATCACCCGGATCTGGTTGCCCGTCGCGCGCGCCACCGTCTGTGCCACCGCCAGCGCGCTCATGCCCGTGGTCGCCACGCGGGTGCAGCCGTTGATCATCTCGCGGCCGGTCTTCTTCAGCACATCCAGCGCGAGGTAGCCGTTGACGCACACCGCCTGCTGGGTCTGGATGTCCTGCAGGTTCTGGCGGGCGTAGAACAGCACCTCCTGCCGCAGCGCCTGCGCCCGCTGCGGGTCGGTCGGCTCCAGCGTGCGCACACGCTCGTCGAGCTGCGCGTCGAGTTGCGTGGCGAAGCGTGAGGCCGCGGCCAGCTTGGTCATCGCCTCCCACAGCTTGCCGCGGGTGGACTCGATGGCGATCACGTCCTTCTGCATGTCGTCGCGGGCGGCGTAGAGCTGGCCCATCGAGGTCTTGAGCTGCTCGGCGGCGCTCTGGTACTTGCGGAAATACGCCTCCAGCTTGTTGCCGAAGGGGATCAGGCCCAGCAGCTTGCGCGGCTGCATCAGGTCGCCGTCGTTGCCGGGGTTGAGGTCGTCGAGCTGGGCGCGGATGTCCTGCAGCGCCTTGTAGGCCGGGCTGCTTTCCACGCCGACAAAGTTGGACTGCATGAAGCGGCCCTGCATCAGGCTCGACGCGTTGGAGATCTCTTCCTTGCCGAGCGCAAAGGCACTGTCGAGCCGCGCCTTGAAGGTGTCGGAGTGGATGTCCTCGGTCGCCAGCGCGTCGATGAAGCGCAGCACCTGGTCGTCGACCTGCTTGCGCAATTCCGGCTGCAGCGGCACCGCCTCGCGGGCGGCTTCGACCGGCACCGGGGCCAGCACTTCGGGTGGCGTCAGCGTGAAAGCCGGGGTAGCGGGTTGGTTCATGTCGAAGCGTCCTTCCGTGGGTTCGGGGAAATCGAGGGATTCGGGGGGAGGTTGAGCGCAGGCGCGTCCAACCCTTGCGGTGCGAACTTCTGGTTCAGGAAGCGGGAGTGTTCGAGGAAGGCCTGCGCGTCCTGTCCGGCCAGGTCGCTGCGCAACTGGCGGACTTTGGTCTCCAGCTCGGCCAGCGTGTCCTGGAAGGTCTCGACCGCCGTCTTGCCGTTGTCCAGCCGCTGCGTGGCGGCGAACTCGGCCGGGATCGACAGGTAGGTGTTGAGCATCTCGGGCAGGTAGCGGATCGCGATGTGGCGCGCGTGGAAGCTATCCTGCAGCGACAGCGTGCCCTTCGAGCCTTCCCACTGCGTCAGCAGCGCGTCCAGCGACTGGCACAGCGCCAGCACCCGCGTCCGCAGCGCCGCCGGGATGCGCTGGCCCGGGTTCTGGTCGACCAGCCGCCGCACGCCGGTCAACGCGCGCTCCATCGCCTCGCGCGTGTCGCCCTCGTCGCTGAATTCGAGCGCCTCCCACGCCGGCTCCCGGTTTGACGGGAACCCGAACCACAGCCCGCCGACCACGAACCCGGCGCCATACCCAAGCACCGCCATGCCGAGCCCCAGCGTGCCGAGCAGCCCGGCGCCCTTCAAGCCGAGCACGACACTCGCCAGCCCCAGCCCGCACCAGTTCGCTGGCGAGGCCAGCCACCGCATCAGCCACTTCATTGGTAAGCCCGGATGTCCTTGAACACGCTGTACAGCGGCGTCTTGCGGGCGTCGAACACGCGCCCGCCAGTGAGCTGCGCGAGTTCCTTCAGCGCCGCTTCGTTCGCCTCGCCGAACAGCACCCAGAACACCGGGATGCCGCGCACGTCCTCGGGCAGCGCCGCGTAGTCGCGCTTGAAGTCCTCCAGCGTGCGGCCCTTGTTGTTCTCGCCGTCGGTGAGGGCGACGACCGAATACTGGAACTTCGGGTTCTTCTGGCGTTCGGCGAGCATGTGGGTGAGCGCCTGGAACACGGCGTCGTACACCGCCGTGCCCCCTTGCATCTGCAACTGGTCCGCCGCGCCGCGCACCTCCGCCAGCACCTGGCGCTTGGCCTCACTGTCCGCCTGCTCCGCCACGCCCTTCGCGGTCGCCGCACCGGCCGGCACCTCGAACGCCTTCAGCCCGTAAGGCATCTCCGAAAACGGCTGCAGCCAGATCCGCTCGCGGTTGGTGAGCTTGGCGATGCGGCCGGTCAGCGATGTGTCGGCGCCGGCGATGTAGTCGATGGCCTGGATGAGCTGGCGGCGGCGCTCGCCCTGCATGCTGCCGCTGGTGTCGAGCACGAAGGTGCTGGCGATCGGCGTACGGAACTCGTTGAGGTAAGCGGCGATCAGTCCGTCCGCCAGCGCCCGGTCAGGCGAGAACGGCAGCTCCACCTGCAAGCCCTGCTTCGGCAACAGATCCTCGACCCGCGCCGCCACATCCTGCCGGATCGGCCGGCGCAGCGTCTGGCGGGCGAGCCAGGTCTGGGCCTCGTCGCCCTTCAGGTATTCCACGACCTTCAGGTAATCGGCGCGCTTGCCCTCGTCGAGCAGCATGAACGGATAGTCCGCCGTGCTCACGCCCTCGTAGGGGTAGATCAGCCGCAGTTGCTCGCGCAGCTTGCCGCTGGCGTTCAGGCTCAGCAGCCAGCTCTCGTAGTTGATGAAGGCGTTGACCCGCGTGCCCTGCTGCAGGATGAACTGCTCGGACAGGTAGGTCGAGTTGTCACCTGGCAGCTTGTAGCCCTTGAGGAAATCGGCGATCGCGCCACGGTCCACATCGGCCGCCGACAGTGCTTCCGCCTTGCCGCTGGCGGCGGCCACCACGCCCATCAGTGCCATGAAACCCTGGTTGGACGTGGCCGGGTTCGACAGCGCGTAGTGCAGCTTGCCGGCCTTGGCGGCGGCGGCGATGTCCATCCAGGTCAGCTTCAGGTCGGGCTTGTCCCAGCCGTATTTCTTCGCGTCCGACTCGCTGACGCCGACCGCGATCGGCGACAGCATGATCTTTTCCTGCAGCTTCACGCGGGACTGCCCCTGCGGGTTCGACAGCAGGTAGCGCGCGTTCGCGAACCACGCCGCGTCCGCCTTCGCCTCGCCGTTGAGCACCGCCTCCGTGCTTTCCATCGTGCCGCCGAAGCGGAACTTCAGCTTCACACCGGTGGCCTTGTCCACCATCTGCTCCAGCGGCTGGATGTCGCGCAGGTCGCTGGTGGCCAGCACGGTGAACTCGGGCGCGGCGGCGACCTGGGCCGTAGGCGTGGGTGTGGCGGCCGGTGCCGGAGCATCGGGCTTCTTGCCGCAGGCGGCCACCAGCAGCACCAGTGCCGCGGTGGTCAGTCGGCGAAGCGTCGTCATCGTGCGGTTCATTGCGTCATCTCCCTGGCAACGGTGTCGATCATCTCGGACATGACTTCGGCGGACGGCGGATCGACGAGCTGCGTCACCCGCGGCTCCACCGCCAGCCCGGTCGGCTTCACGGCGGCCACAAAACGCTCGGTGTCGGCGATGCGGAAGCCGTACTCGACCGCGATACCCTGCAGTTCGGCATCGCTGGCCAGCAACTCGCCCAGCGCCTTGGCCCGGTCACCCAGCGAGACGAAGACTTCCTTGTTGACGATGGTCGGCTGCGGGTACATCAGGACCATGTCGGCGCCAATGCCCTTCTTCTGCAGCGCGTGGCGCACCATCTGGTACTCGTAGAGGAAGGCCATGGGGGTCTTGCCGATGCCGATGGAGACGTAGTCGTCGAAGTTGCCATCGACGTAGTTCTCCTGGTAGCCCTGGCGCTTGAAGAGTTCGGTGAGCTGCAGCGCGAGTTTCTGGCCGGTGGCGCGGTCGGTGACCACGTCGCCGTTCAGCGCTGCGCTGGTCAAGGCCAGGTACAGCGCGCCGGAGTTGCTGCGCCGCAGATCGGTGGTGGAGACCAGCACGCTGCGTGAGACGTCGTAGCCGCTGCTGTCCTTCAAGTCTTTCCAGCGCTTGCGGGCGAGCATCAGCTTCGTCAGCCGCTCGGTGTCGACGCTGTAGACCTTGGGCGACACGGCCTTGGCCAGTCCGTTGGCGACCAGGATCTTCGCGACCGGCTCCCACGAAGCGATGACCAGCGGTGAGTGGAACGGCGCGACCTGGACAGCGGGCAGGTTCGCCTTGCGCGCCGCCTCGACGATCTGGTTGGCGGCGACCACGCCCGACGAGAACAGGAAGTCCGGTGCCGAGCCGGCCACCACCTTGCCCGCCATCTCGCGGCTGCCCACGCGCACCACCTCGACCGGCAGCCGTCGCGCCACCAGCACCTTCTGCACCCGCGGATCCTTGAAATAGCCCTCGACATCCAGCGAGATCACGCCGCGCAGCACGGTGGCCGAGGCGACTTCCTGCTGCTCGATCTGCGCCGCCTGCTGCTGTTGCTGGCCGCGCAGGGCGAAGTACAGCGCGCCGCCGAATGCGGCGGTGACCAGCACGGTGATCGCGGTGCGCCTGCCGGGGGTAAGGGCCATCAAGGTGCTCCTGGGTGTATCGATTGCCAAGGATGGCAGTCTGCCGCGCCAAGATAGCGCTGATCGGCGGAATTCTCTACCGAGGGCAGCCCGTAGGGCTTGCGCGTCGTCTTCTCCACCGCCGTGGAACGTGTGCGTGGGTCCTCGCATTCGCGAGGATGACGGGGGTGGGTGGCCCAGCAGCTCAGCCCGGCAGTTGCGGCAACGGCAGGACCGCCACCCCGGCTGCCACCAATCCGGCGCGGATCGCCCGCGCGGTCGCCACCGCCTCGGCGCCGTCGCCATGCACGCAGACGCTGTCGATCGCGGTCGGCAGGCGCCGGCCGGTGACGCTGACCAGTGCCCGCGCGTCCAGCATCTGCTGCACGCGCTGCCAGCAGGCCTCGGCGCCATGCAGCACCGCGCCGGGGTGCGCACGCGGCACGAGTTGACCGTCGTCCTGGTAGGCCCGGTCCGCGAACACCTCCAGCGCCACGCGTAGACCCGCGCGCTGCCCGGCCCGGGCCAATTCCGAGTGGGCCGGGGCCAGCAGGATCAGATCCCGGTCCAGCGCCCGCACCGCCCGCGCCACGGTCTCCGCCAGCGCCGTGTCCGCGCAGGCCATGTTGCTCAGCGCGCCATGCGGCTTCACGTGCGTCACCCTGCCCCCTTCCGCCGCCGCCACGCCCTGCAGCGCGCCGATCTGGTAGACCAGCACCGCCTCCAGCTCCATCGGAGACAGGTCCATGCGGCGCCGGCCGAAGCCCTGCAGATCGGGAAATGACGGATGCGCACCGACGCTGACCCCGCGCGCCAGCGCCGCGCGCACGGTCTGGCGCATCACCAGCGGGTCACCGGCGTGGAAACCGCAGGCAATGTTCGCGCTGCTCACCACGTCGAGCATGGCCGGGTCGTCGCCCATCGACCAGGCGCCGAAACTTTCGCCGAGGTCGGCATTGAGGTTGATCGCGTCCAGGGGATGCACAGGTCTCTCCAGCGTCCAGCGGGTTCAAGATCAGGGTCAGGGTTCAGCGCGCAACATGCCGCTGACCAAGTTGTCGTTGTACAGGGCCGCTTCGTCCAGCCAGCCCTCCGGCGGACACGGCACGAGGGCCGCCACCCAGGCCTGCCAGTCGGCGTGGGCCGCCAGCAATGCGCGGCGCGCGGTCGACGCCTCCACGGCCGCGAAGCGCAGCGTACCGCCGGGCGACAGCAGCGCCAGCCGCGGCAGGTCCGCCCGGATCACGGTGGCGATCTTCGGATAACCGCCCACCGTCTGCCCATCCGCCAGCAGCACGATCGGCTGGCCGTTCGCCGGCACCTGAATCGCGCCGGGCACGACGCCATCCGACACGATGTCGGCGGCGGCCGCGCTGGTGTGGGCCAAGGCAGGGCCTGCCAGGCGCATCCCCATGCGGTCCTGCTCGGGGGTGACGCACCAGTCGGTGGAGAGGAACTGGGCACGCGCCTCGGCGGTGAAATGGTCGTCCTGCGGTCCCCAGAGGATGCGGATCGGTCCTGTCGGCAACGGGACGGGTGCGTGGGCCATGCGCTCGTCGGTGCGGCCATCGGACCGGCGTGCACAGGGCAGCCGGTCGCCGGGTCGCAGCATCCGGCCATCGAGTCCGCCCAGGCGGGTGCGGACGTGGGTCGAGCGACTGCCCAGCACGGTCGGCACCAGGACGCCCCCACCGAGGGCGAGGTAGCCGCAACCGGCCAGCGCGGCACCGAGCTGCAACCGGTCGCCCTCGCCCAGCGTGGCGCTGCGCCAGGTGGCCAGCGGACGCCACGGCCCGTCCCCCCGCGACAGCGCCCCGCGCACGGCACCCGCCATGGCCACCCGCACAGGCCCCCGCAGCACCCGCAACACCAGACCAAGCCCGCGCCACTCCAGGCAGGCCGCCCCGGCCAGATTGCCCACGAGCGCGTTGGCGGCGTCGGCCAGCGGTGGCACGAGGGCACCCGCCAGCGCGATCCCCCCGTGGCGCTGGCCGACACGCCCGGCGTCCTGCACCGTGCAGCCCGGCCCGCCAGACACGACCTCGATCAGCGCGTCCGCCACGGCGCCTCCTCCCCGGTGTCGAGAAAATCCTGTCGCCCCAGCGCACCCCGCGCCCAGTCGGCCGCCAGACGCCCGTGTTCGGTGGCCTCCACCGCCGTCCAGCGCACCTCGTCGCCCGCCGCCAGCCACGCCGGCGCGCTGGTTTGCGCCAGATCGAACAGCGGCAAGGGCATGTGTCCCAGCAAACGCCAGCCGCCGGGACTCTCCCAGGGGTACACGCAGCACAGCGCACCCGCCACCGCCAGCGAGCCCGCAGGCACCGCTCTGCGCGGCGAGGCCAGGCGCGGCAGGGCCAGCGCGGGCGGCAGGCCGGTCATGTAGGGAAAGCCGGGCATGAATCCGATCATGCCGACCCGGAACAGGGTGCTGGTGAGCAAGGCCACCACCGCCCCGTCGGTCAGCCCGCAGGCGGCGGACAGATCGACCAGATCAGGCGCGAACGCAGGGGCACAGCACACCGGCAGTTGCCAGCGGCGACCGGGGTGGGCGCTCGCCGCGTCCGCCGCACTCCATGCCAGCAGCCGCTGCCCGAGCGCGTCCGCATCGGTGCGCAGGGGATCGAACACCACGGTGAGCGAGCGGAACGTGGGCACCACATCGAGCACACCCGCCAGCACTGCCGCCTCCTGGGTCGCGCTGCCCCGCAGCGCCTGCACCTTCTCGGCCAGCGCCAGCACCCGGGCCTGCAGCACGGGATCAACCACGTCACCGAACTCCACGGTCCAGGCGGCATCCCCCAGCGGCAGCAGCGTCGCCGGTGGCCACGCGCTCGCTCCCTCCCCCTCACCTCCTGCGTCCACTTCGTGTCCTTCTACAAGCCTGCCCAGCGCATTTTCGGTGGCTGTCCAGCGCGTCCTGTCCACCGTTTCTGTGATTTTTATTTCACGAACATGTAAGCACATCGAACAAATCGGCTCAGGTCGCGCGAGTTTTCGCCTCCATATTTATCATATTTATCATTTATGAGCGAGGCCATGCATCCGCAATCGAAAATTTCTGGCTGACACATTAACTGATAATTATGAAAACCATTTCAGGCGTCCGCCATGTTCAGCCATCTCAACCCAAGTTCTGTCATCTTCCATCATCATCTAGATAAATACAATCTCTGCTACTTCTTAGCATCAATTGGAACGCAATGAAACCATACCTTTGAACGGGTTAAGCAATACCCTAAGAACAGGCACTGCATTCAGTTGAAATAGACCATAAAATTAATGCCACCCGCAAAGTAGCGGGGGAAGCCCCAATAAACTTAAGGAGTGGACCATGGCCATTCAGCACAGCGTCCGGCATCTGTCGACGCAGTTTTTCCACACGGCTGTCGCTATTGGCGCCGTCATGCTGGCTTGTCAGGCCCAGGCTCAGGCACCGCGCTCGATGCCTGAGCCGCAACCGCAGGCCAAGGCCTCGCGCCAGTCGACTGCAACCGCGCCGCGCCTTGTCGCACAGGCGGCTCCGCAACAGCAGCAACCGCTGTTCGACCGGGATGAGCGTGGTCACCACGGCAGCAACGACCGTGACCGCAAGCAACCAGCGCCCCGCGCCCAACCCGCCAACGCCGGACACGACGACCGCGGTGGCTCGCACGGCGATCGGGACCACGGCGGCCGTGACCATGGCGGCCGTGACCACGGCGATCGGGACCATGGCCATGACATGAACCACCACAACGAAGGCCCCCGCGGCCGTCCGCCGGTCGTCCGCCCGCCGATCCACCCGCATCCGCCGCACCCGGTCATCGTCGTGCCGCCGTGCAAGCGCGGTGGCCCTGGCATCACGCCCTGCTGATTCCGAGTTCAGCAACACATGAGGCGCCTTCCGGCGCCTCGACATGAAAAAAGCCCGCCGGGGCATCCCGGCGGGCTTTTTGTATTGCAGCGGGTCAGAACCCTCAGGCGGTCACGCCCTTGGCCACGTCCGCATACTCTTCGATCTGGTCGAAGTTCAGATACGTGTAGATCTTGCTGCTGTCCTTGTTGATCACGCCCATGTCGGCGGCGTATTCGGCCACCGTCGGGATGCGGCCCAGCTTGGACGCGATCGCGGCCAGTTCGGCCGAGGCCAGGTAGACGAAGGTGTTCTTGCCCAGGCGGTTCGGGAAGTTGCGGGTCGAGGTCGAGACCACGGTCGCGCCTTCACGCACCTGTGCCTGGTTGCCCATGCACAGCGAGCAGCCCGGCATTTCGGTCCGCGCACCGGCCGCGCCGAACACGCCGTAGTGGCCTTCCTTGGTCAGCTCGCTGGCGTCCATCTTGGTCGGCGGCGCGATCCACAGCTTGACCGGGATGTCGCGCTTGCCTTCAAGCAGCTTGGAGGCCGCACGGAAGTGACCGATGTTGGTCATGCAGGAGCCGATGAACACTTCGTCGATCTTGGCACCAGCCACAGCGGACAGCAGCTTGGCGTCGTCCGGGTCGTTCGGGCAGCACAGGACGGGCTCGGTCAGCTCGTTCAGGTCGATCTCGATCACGGCCGCGTATTCGGCGTCCTTGTCGGCTTCGAGCAGGTTCGGGTTGGCGAGCCAGGCTTCGACCTTCTCGATGCGGCGGGCCAGCGTGCGGGCGTCGGCGTAACCGTCGGCGATCATGTTCTTCATCAGCACGATGTTGCTGGTGAGGTATTCCTTGACCGGGGCCGGGTTCAGCTTGACCGTGCAGCCAGCGGCCGAGCGTTCAGCCGATGCGTCGCTCAGCTCGAACGCCTGCTCGACCTTCAGGTCCGGCAAGCCTTCGATCTCGAGGATGCGGCCCGAGAACACGTTGATCTTGCCGGCCTTGGCGACGGTCAGCAGACCGGCCTTGATGGCGTACAGCGGAATGGCGTGGACCAGATCGCGCAGGGTGATGCCGGGCTGCATCTGGCCCTTGAAGCGCACCAGCACCGATTCCGGCATGTCCAGCGGCATCACGCCCGTGGCGGCACCGAAAGCAACCAGACCGGAGCCAGCGGGGAAGCTGATGCCGATCGGGAAACGGGTGTGCGAGTCGCCACCGGTGCCGACGGTGTCGGGCAGCAGCAGGCGGTTCAGCCACGAGTGGATCACGCCGTCGCCCGGACGCAGCGCGACACCGCCACGGCTGGAGATGAACTTGGGCAGTTCGCGGTGGGTCTTGACGTCGACCGGCTTCGGGTAGGCGGCGGTGTGGCAGAAGGACTGCATCACCAGATCGGCCGAGAAGCCCAGGCAGGCCAGGTCCTTCAGCTCGTCGCGGGTCATCGGGCCGGTGGTGTCTTGCGAACCCACGGTCGTCATCTTCGGCTCGCAGTACGTGCCCGGACGAACGCCCTGACCTTCCGGCAGACCGACCGCGCGGCCGACCATCTTCTGCGCCAGCGTGAAGCCGGCCTTGGTGGCGGTCGGGATCGACGGCAGGCGGAACAGCGTGGACGCGGGCAGACCCAGGAACTCGCGCGCCTTGGCGGTCAGCGAGCGGCCGATGATCAGGTTGATGCGGCCGCCGGCGCGCACTTCGTCGAACAGCACGTCGCTCTTGAGCTTGAACTCGACGACGGTTTCGCCGTTGCGCACGAGCTTGCCTTCATACGGCCGCACGTCGATCACGTCGCCCATTTCGAGCTTGGTGACGTCGACTTCGATCGGCAGCGAGCCGGAGTCTTCCTGCGTGTTGAAGAAGATCGGGGCGATCTTGCCGCCGAGCGTGACGCCGCCGAAGCGCTTGTTCGGGACAAACGGGATGTCCTGGCCCGTGGCCCAGATCACCGAGTTGGTGGCCGACTTGCGGCTCGAACCCGTGCCGACCACGTCGCCGACGTAGGCCACGAGGTTGCCCTTCTGCTTCAGGTCCTCGATGAACTGCATCGGGCCGCGCTTGCCGTCTTCCTCGGGCTTGAACGCCGCGCCTTCGCGGGTGTTCTTGAGCATGGCGAGGTAGTGCAGCGGGATGTCCGGGCGGCTCCACGCGTCAGGCGCGGGCGACAGGTCGTCGGTGTTGGTCTCGCCGGGCACCTTGAACACGGTCACGGTGATCGACTGGGGGACTTCCGGACGGGTGGTGAACCACTCGGCGTCGGCCCACGACTGCATGACTTCCTGGGCCTTGGCGTTGCCGGCCTTGGCCTTTTCGGCGACGTCGTTGAAGAAGTCGAACATCAGCAGGGTCTTCTTCAGACCTTCGGCGGCGACGGCAGCGACGTCCGCGTCGGCATCCAGCAGCTCGATCAGCGGGTGCACGTTGTAGCCGCCCACCATGGTGCCGAGCAGCTCGGTGGCCTTGGCCTTGGAGATCAGGCCGACCGCGATGTCGCCATGGGCCACAGCCGCCAGGAACGAGGCCTTCACCTTGGCCGCATCGTCCACGCCCGGGGGCACGCGGTGCGTCAGCAGATCCAGCAGGAACGCATCTTCGCCAGCCGGCGGGTTCTTGATCAGCTCGATCAGGTCGGCGACCTGCTTGGCCTCCAGCGGCAGCGGCGGGATGCCGAGGGCGGCGCGTTCGGCGGCGTGTTCACGATAGGCTTGCAGCATGAGAGGGCTCCGTGCGGGGTGGCTGGGCTTGGGGGTAGTCCGGTATTTTATGTCTTATATAAGACTTGCCAAGGGAAAGTACGCACTGGCCGTGGCGATCTCGCCATGCCAGCGTCAGTGCGTCTGTCCTGGATCAGATTTTCTGCGTCGGATGGATGCACTCGTCAACCATGCGCTGTCCGATCTTGGAGTTCATCATCATGGACTTGTTGGCAATCTGCAGCCAGACGACGCCGGCCTTCTTGTCTTCCAGACGGACGGCACCCGTCGTGGTCGGCTCCGGCACGAGCAGGTACTTCTTGCCCTTGAAGGCGATGCGGAAGTAACCCGCCTTCTCCGGCGCGCTCTCGACACTGATGGTCTGGTTGAACTCGCAGTGCTGTGCACCAACCAGCACACGCTCGGCATTGGCGATCTGCTCCGGGCTCAGTTCGGCGAGCGGCGCAGGCGGGGCCGCCTCCGCCTTGGCTTTCTTGGTGGCCGCCAGCGCTGATCCGGCAGTCAGCGCGCAAGCGGCAGCAATCAGGGTGGCAACGAGGGAACGGGTGATCAGGTGGGACATCAGGAACTCCGGAGCGGATGAGGCGAAACAGGCGGAAGCGAACCATATCGGCACACCCGGGCAACCGGGTGACCGCAGGACACAAGGACGTGCAGTTTGCCGCACCGGATCTCCCTGACTGTTGCAGGGCGTAGCGACACCCCAGCTCAGTGTGCCCCGAAAAAGGCCAGGCGCACCTCGCCCGGCATCTGACCGGCGCCGTGGATCGACGTGCGGTGCGCGCGTTCGAGCACGTGCCAGAAATAGCGGTAGCTGGCGCGGTCGTGGAGCGTGTCCTGCCCATGGTGGCGGTGGCGGATTGGCCCCCAGTGGGCGGCCTGCGCGGCCAGCAGGATCTCGGCGGCCTGGTCCACCTCGGCGGTCGTCGGCGAGAAGGCATCGACGATCGGGCGGATCTGGTCCGGGTGGATGCTCCACATCCGCGTGTAGCCAAGTTGCCGGCACGCCTTGGTTGCCGCTTCTTGCAACGCTGACATGTGCTTGAACTCGGTAACCACGCAGTGCGACGGCACCTTGCCCCAGCCGTGGCAGGCGGCAGCGATCTCCAGCTTGGCGCGCATCACCAGCGGATGCTCGAACTGGCCCTTGACCGTCATGCCGCTCTGCGGAATGGCCCCGCGGTGGTCAGAAACAAAGTCCATCAGCCCGAAGGACAGCGACTCGATGCGCGGGTGTGCGGCCAGCGCCTGTACCTCGCGCAAGGCGCCGTGCGTCTCGACCAGCGCGTGCACGGGGATCTGGCGCGACACGCCGTGGCGGGCGATCGCCTCGTCGATGACACCGACCGCACGCTCCAGATCGGCGATGCCGCGCGGCTTGGGCACCATCAGGTAGGCCAGCCGCTCGCCCGCCCGTCCGACCACCACATCGACCATGCGCTCGAACGCCGGGTGGTCCACGGTCTGCACCCGGGCACCGACACGGCCGTAGAGGTTCTCGGGCGCATTGACCAGATCGGCGATCAGGTGCGCATGCTCGACCTCGCCGCCGACGGGGGCGCCGTCCTCACCGTCGAGCGTGATGTCGAAGACGGGGCCGAGTTCCGCCTGCAACTCCAGGCTCTTGCGCATGCGGACTTCGACGCCGGCGTAGTGGTCGCACACCGGCAACTCGGGCACAGGGGCGTCGTGGGCATCGAACAGGGCGTCGCGGGGATGGACTTTGCGCATGGTGTCAGACCTTGGTGTCCCAGACCTACAAGAAAAAAGGCCGGTGCTTGTGGCGACCGGCCTTCCATTGTGGACCTGCTGGATCAGCCGGTCCGCACTGTCATCTCAGTGAGAGATCACAGCAGATGCTTGACGCCGTCCTTCTCGCCTTCGAGTTCGGCCAGGGTCTTGTTGATGCATTCCTGCGAGAACGCGTCGATGGACAGGCCTTCGACGATCTTGTACTCGCCACCTTCGCAGGTGACCGGATAGCCGAACATCGTTTCAGCCGGGATGCCGTATTCGCCGTTCGACGGGATGCCCATCGTGACCCAGGCGCCGTTGGTGCCCAGGGCCCAGTCGCGCATGTGGTCGATGGCCGCGTTGGCAGCCGAAGCAGCCGACGACAGGCCACGGGCAGCGATGATCGCGGCACCACGCTTGCCGACGGTCGGCAGGAACACGTCGCGGTTCCAGGCTTCGTCACCGATCATGTCCTTGACCGACTCGCCGCCGATGGTGGCGAAGCGGTAGTCGGCGTACATCGTCGGCGAGTGGTTGCCCCACACGGCCAGCTTCTCGATGGCGGCGACCGGCTTGCCGGTCTTGGCAGCGATCTGCGAAGCGGCGCGGTTGTGGTCCAGGCGCAGCATGGCGGTGAAGTTCTTGGCCGGCAGATCCGGAGCCGCCTTCATCGCAATGTAGGCGTTGGTGTTGGCCGGGTTGCCGACCACCAGCACGCGAACGTCACGCGAAGCGACCGCGTTCAGTGCCTTGCCCTGCGCGGTGAAGATGGCGCCGTTGATCGACAGCAGCTCGGCACGCTCCATGCCCGGACCGCGGGGACGCGAACCGACCAGCAGCGCGTAGTCGGTGTCCTTGAACGCGGTCATCGGGTCGCTGTGGGCTTCGATGCCGACCAGCAGCGGGAACGCGCAGTCTTCCAGCTCCATGATCACGCCCTTGAGCGCTTCCTGGGCCTTTTCCATCGGCACTTCGAGCAGTTGCAGGATGACCGGCTGGTCTTTGCCGAGCATTTCGCCCGAGGCAATGCGGAACAGCAGGGCGTAACCGATCTGACCAGCAGCGCCGGTAACGGCAACACGGACGGGCTTCTTGCTCATGGGCGAGGCTCCTGAAATAAGTGCAGCGAGGTGGGGTCAACGAAAAACCAGAAATCGGCGGCCAGTCTAGGGATCGACCCCAATGCTGTCAATCATCTTATGTCTTATATAAGACATCTTGTAGAACAGCGTTGCAGCACGGCACAGCGATGTGCTGCAATCTCGCCCATGCCCCCTCCCGCGTCCATGTCAGCGCAACCATTGCCCGCCGATCCGGCAGGTGAAAACACGCCGGCCTTCAGTCCGCTCTACCAGCAGATCAAGTCGCTGATCATGCGCGGCCTGCAGTCGGGCGAGTGGAAACCGGGCGAGGCCATCCCGAGCGAGCTGGAGCTGGCGGCGCGTTTCCGGGTGAGCCAAGGTACCGTGCGTAAGGCTATCGACGAGTTGGCAGCAGAGAATCTGCTGGTTCGACGCCAAGGCAAGGGCACCTTCGTGGCCACCCACAGCGAAGAGAAAATCCAGTATCGATTCCTGAGGCTGCAGCCAGAAGGCAGTGCCGATCCAATGCCCATGCAGCGCCAGTTTCTGGACTGCAGACGGATCCCGGCGCCCGCCGAGGTGGCGAAAGCCCTGTCGCTGCGGGCGGGCGAGATGGCGGTGGAAATCCGCCGCACGCTCTCGCAGAGCGGTTGCCCGATCGTGCTGGACGACATCTGGTTGCCCGCCCAGCTCTTCACCGGGCTGACCGCACAGCGCATGGGCGACTACAAGGGGCCGCTGTACGGCCTGTTCGAATCCGAGTTCGGGGTACGCATGATCCGGGCCGAGGAGAAGATCAGGGCGGTGGCAGCCGACACGGAAGTGGCCGGTGTGCTGGGTGTCGAGGCAGGCAGTCCGCTGCTGAGCGTCGAGCGCCTGTCGTTCACCTACGGCGACAAGCCGGTGGAGTTGCGCCGAGGCTTCTACAACACCTCGACACACCACTATCGCAACGAGCTGAGTTGAAAAGATGTGGGCCGGACCTCCCGCGAGGGTGTTTGGCCTGCTGCATTGCAATAAAATTCGACGGTTTCATCGTCATTACAAAGGCATCTCATGGCAGACACCATCAAGCAGCGGCCAGGCCCGATGCGTCTGATCGACGCGACCCAGTACCGACTTCCCGTCGCAGCACAGTTGTCCATCCTGCACCGCGCCAGCGGCATCGTGATGTTCCTGCTGCTGCCGTTCATCGTCTGGATGTTCGACACCAGCGTCAGCTCGGAAGTCTCGTACGACAGCTTCACATCGGTCTTCTCGGCCGGCTGGGGGTTCCTGCCGGGCTGGTTCGTCAAGCTGGTGGTGCTCGCCCTGATCTGGTCCTACCTGCACCACTTCTGCGCCGGTGTCCGCCACCTGTGGATGGACGCCACCCACAGCGTCTCCAAGGAACAGGGCCGCTCCTCGGCTGTCGTCAGCTTCGCGCTGAGCCTGACGCTGACCGTGGCCCTCGGTGCCAAGCTGTTCGGCCTGTATTGACCTGACAAGACAAGAGACCACAAGGCGATTCCCCACCATGTCCATTAATTACGGCTCGAAGCGCATCGTCACCGGTGCGCACTACGGTCTGCGCGACTGGCTCGCGCAGCGCATCACCGCGGTGCTGATGGCGCTGTTCACCATCGCCCTGCTCGCGCAGGTCCTGTTCGGCGGCCCGCTGGGCTATGACCGCTGGTCGGCGATCTTCTCGTCGCAGTGGATGAAGACGCTGACCTTCGTGCTGATCGTCTCGCTGGCGTGGCACGCCTGGGTCGGCATGCGCGACATCTTCATGGACTACGTGACCCGCTCGCTCGGGCTGCGGCTCACGCTGCAGGTGTTCACGCTGGTCTGGCTCGTCGGCTGTGCCGGCTGGGCGGTGCAAGTTCTCTGGAGACTCTGATGGCGTCCATCGCTACTTCTGCCAGCTACGCTGGCTCCCTGCCGCGCCGCAAATTCGACGTGGTCATCGTCGGCGCCGGTGGTTCGGGCATGCGTGCCTCGCTGCAACTGGCCCGCGCCGGCCTGAACGTGGCCGTGCTGTCCAAGGTGTTCCCGACCCGCTCGCACACCGTCGCCGCCCAGGGTGGCGTCGGTGCCAGCTTGGGCAACATGTCGGAAGACAACTGGCACTACCACTTCTACGACACCGTCAAGGGCTCCGACTGGCTGGGTGACCAGGACGCGATCGAGTTCATGTGCCGCGAAGCACCGAAGGTCGTGTACGAGCTGGAACACTTCGGCATGCCGTTCGACCGCAACGCCGACGGCACCATCTACCAGCGCCCGTTCGGCGGCCACACGGCGAACTATGGTGAAAAGCCCGTCCAGCGCGCCTGCGCCGCCGCCGACCGCACCGGCCACGCGATGCTGCACACGCTGTACCAGCAGAACGTCAAGTCGCGCACGCAATTCTTCGTCGAGTGGATGGCACTCGACCTGGTCCGCGACGCCGAAGGCGACGTGGTCGGCGTGACCGCGCTGGAAATGGAGACGGGCGACGTCTACATCATGGAGGCCAAGAGCGTGCTGCTGGCCACCGGTGGTGCCGGCCGGATCTTCCAGGCCTCGACGAACGCCTTCATCAACACCGGCGACGGCCTCGGCATGGCGGCCCGCGCCGGCATCCCGCTGCAGGACATGGAGTTCTGGCAGTTCCACCCGACCGGCGTGTCCGGCGCGGGCGTGCTGCTGACCGAAGGCTGCCGTGGCGAAGGCGCGATCCTGCGCAATGCGAACGGCGAGCGCTTCATGGAGCGCTATGCCCCGACGCTGAAGGATCTGGCGCCGCGTGACTTCGTCTCGCGCTGCATGGACCAGGAAATCAAGGAAGGTCGCGGCTGCGGTCCGAACAAGGACTACATCAACCTCGACATGACCCACCTGGGTGGCGACACCATCCTGAAGCGCCTGCCCTCGGTGTTCGAGATCGGCCACAACTTCGCCAACGTCGACATCACCAAGGAGCCGATCCCCGTGGTGCCGACCATCCATTACCAGATGGGTGGCATCCCGACCGGCATCACCGGCCAGGTCGTGACGACGAAGGACAACGTCAACACGATCGTCAACGGGCTGTACGCGGTGGGTGAATGCTCGTGCGTGTCGGTGCACGGCGCCAACCGCCTGGGCACCAACTCGCTGCTGGACCTGCTGGTGTTCGGCAAGGCCGCCGGCAACCACATCATCGAGTCCTTCAAGGCGGCGCCGAAGTCGCACAAGGAACTGCCGAAGGACGCCGCCGACCGCTCGCTGGCCCGCCTGGCCCGCCTCGACAGCAGCACCACCGGCGAGTACGCGCAGGACGTCGCCAACGACATGCGCGCCGCGATGCAGCAGCACGCCAGCGTCTTCCGCACGCAGAAGATCATGGACGAAGGCACCGTCAAGATCAACGCGCTGCGCGAGCGTGTCGCCCGCATCACGCTGAAGGACAAGTCCAAGGTCTTCAACACCGCCCGCATCGAGGCGCTGGAAGTCGACAACCTGATGGAAGCTGCGCAGGCCACGATGACCTCGGCCGCTGCACGCCAGGAATGCCGTGGCGCGCACACCGTCAAGGACTACGAGCGCGGCGCGGACGACGCGCAGTTCCCGCTGGGTCGCAACGACAAGGAATGGATGAAGCACACCCTCTGGGACAGTGCCACCAACTCGCTGTCGTACAAGCCCGTCAACCTCAAGCCGCTGACGGTGGACTCGGTTCCGCCCAAAGTCCGCACCTTCTAAGACGCCCAGCGAAGTCAGCAGACAAGAGAACACACCATGGCCAAGCGCACATTCCAGATCTACCGCTACGACCCCGACAAGGACGCCAAGCCCTACATGCAGTCGATCGACGTCGAACTCGACGGCAACGAGCGCATGCTGCTGGACGCCCTGAACAAGCTCAAGGCCGTCGATCCTACGCTGAGTTTCCGCCGTTCGTGCCGCGAAGGCGTGTGCGGCTCGGACGCGATGAACATCAACGGCAAGAACGGTCTGGCCTGCCTGACCAACATGCGTGACCTGCCGGGCGTCGTCGTCCTGAAGCCGCTGCCAGGGCTGCCCGTCATCCGCGACCTGATCGTGGACATGACGCAGTTCTTCAAGCAGTACAACTCGATCAAGCCCTACCTCGTCAACGACGATCCGCCGCCGGACAAGGAGCGTCTGCAGACGCCCGAAGAGCGCGACGAGCTGAACGGCCTGTACGAGTGCATCCTGTGCGCGAGCTGCTCGACGAGCTGCCCGAGCTTCTGGTGGAACCCGGACAAGTTCGTCGGTCCGGCCGGTCTGCTGCAGGCCTACCGCTTCATCGCCGACAGCCGCGACCAGGACACCAGCGCCCGTCTGGACAACCTGGAAGATCCGTACCGCCTGTTCCGCTGCCACACGATCATGAACTGTGTGGATGTCTGTCCGAAGGGCCTGAATCCGACCAAGGCCATCGGAAAGATCAAGGAATTGATGATCCGCCGGGCCGTCTGAGCCTCGGGTGCGCCATCCCGGTGCACCCTGGTCAGACCACTGAAAGATGCGCAATGGACACTTTGCTTGATGAGCGAGCCCTCAGCAAGCTGCACTGGCGCTGCCGGCGCGGCCTGCTGGAAAACGATCTGTTCATCGAACGGTTCTTCGGGCGCTATGAATCCAGCCTGACCGTCCGACAGGCCCGGGGCCTGGAAGTTTTGATGGATCTTGCCGATAACGACCTGCTGGACCTGCTGCTGCGCCGGCGCGAACCTGAAGGTGATCTGGCTCAGCCAGACGTCATGGTCGTGCTGGACATGCTGCGGCAACAACGGCCGTGAGATTCGGGCGGGATCGAACCGTTTCAGACACTATTGACCTACCGAGGAAACAGCCATGATGACCCCCTCCGACGTGAAGGCCACCCTATCGTTCTCCGATGGCAGTGCCTCGATGGACCTGCCGCTCTACAAGGGAACGATCGGCCCGGACGTCATCGACATCCGCAAGCTCTACGCGCAGACCGGCAAGTTCACCTACGACCCGGGCTTCCTGTCGACGGCGTCGTGCAACTCGACCATCACCTACATCGACGGTGACAAGGGCGAACTGCTGTACCGCGGCTACCCGATCGAGCAGCTCGCCGTCAACTGCGACTTCCTCGACACCTGCCACCTGCTGCTGTACGGGGATCTGCCGAACGCAGACCAGCGCACCGACTTCCATGGCCGCGTGACCAACCACACGATGGTCAACGAGCAGATGCAGTTCTTCCTGCGTGGCTTCCGTCGTGACGCGCACCCGATGGCCATCCTGACCGGCCTGGTCGGCGCGCTGTCGGCCTTCTACCACGACAGCACGGACATCAACAATCCGGAGCACCGTGACATCGCCGCGATCCGCCTGATCGCCAAGATGCCGACGCTGGTGGCGATGGCCTACAAGTACACCGTGGGCCAGCCCTACATGTACCCGCAGAACGACCTCTCGTACGCCGGCAACTTCATGCGCATGATGTTCGCCACGCCGTGCGAGGAGTACAAGGTGAACCCGGTGATCGAGCGCGCGCTCGACCGCATCTTCATCCTGCACGCCGACCACGAGCAGAACGCGTCGACCTCGACCGTGCGCCTGTGCGGCTCGTCGGGCACCAACCCGTTCGCCGCCATCGCCGCGGGCGTGGCCTGCCTGTGGGGCCCGTCGCACGGCGGTGCCAACGAGGCTTGCCTGAACATGCTGGGCGACATCCAGAAGATGGGTGGCGTGGCCAAGGTCGGCGAGTTCATGAACCAGGTGAAGGACAAGAACTCCGGTGTCAAGCTGATGGGCTTCGGTCACCGCGTCTACAAGAACTACGACCCGCGTGCCAAGCTGATGCGCGAGACCTGCCACGAAGTGCTGGGCGAACTCGGCCTGCAGAACGACCCGCTGTTCAAGCTGGCGATGGAACTCGAGAAGATCGCGCTGGAAGACGACTACTTCGTCGCCCGCAAGCTCTACCCGAACGTCGACTTCTACTCCGGCATCGTGCAGCGCGCCATCGGCATCCCGGTGCCGCTGTTCACCGCGATCTTCGCGCTGGCCCGCACGGTCGGCTGGATCGCGCAGCTCAACGAGATGATCGGCGATCCCGAGTACAAGATCGGCCGTCCGCGCCAGCTGTACGTCGGTGCTGCCCGCCGCGACGTGCCGCCGCTGTCGGCACGCTGATCCAGGTCCGGCACCTCCCGGTGCCGCTCCCGCAAGACCCAAGGCCCCTCGTCGGGGCCTTGTTCATTTTCAGCGCCCACCTTGTGCCCGGTGGATCAGAAGCGGTATCCGATGCGCAGCGCTCCCCAGTGGCGCCCCTGGATCAGGATCGGTGCCGCGACTTCCTTGAGCAGCACGAAGTTGCCACCGCCCATGTCACGGCGGTAGGTCTGCACCAGAAACGGCCGGCGGTTGCGGGCCGAGGCCAGTCCGGTGCGGTCGTTGAAGATGCGCCGGAAGCGGCTGTTGGCGGTGTTCCAGACCACGTCGCCCGGGCGTTGCGTCTGGCAATAGATGCGGTTGTGGGTGGCCACATAGCCGTTGCGGTCCACGGCGATGCAGTAGGCGACCTTCTCGCCCGCGGCCAGCACCTGCTCCTGCACCTCGGGAAACAGCCGGTCGGCCAGCGGCACGAACCGGGTCAGGAACTGCGGCGGATCGGACTTCACGATCGGCTGGTACTGCTCGTCGAACAGGGCCGTCAAGTCAATCTGCCCTGCGGCCAGCGCCTTGTCGAGCAACTCGGTGATGCGCTGCGCCGCGGCCTGCGCCGAGCGGATCAGCGGGGTGTCTTCGGTCTCGACGCCGCAGCCGGCCAGTTCGTCGATGAGGCGTTCCGAGACGGTGAGGAAGCGGTCGCTGCAGTGCATCGCGGTATCGAGTCCGCCGATCGCGCCCTGGATTTCCTTGCCCAGCATGTCGGTCTTGTCGATCACTTCCTGCGCGATCGAACGGCTGGCTTCTGCCGCCCCGTCGATGCGGTGCACCGCCGTCTCCACGTCGGCGAAGGCCCGGTGGATCTGGCCTTGCCGATCGGCGCGGGGATCGATGCGGATGTCGCGCGAGAACGCCTCGATGCGGCGGTCCAGATCGTCCAGCGTGCCCATGATGGTGCGCGAGGACGACTCGACGCGGCCGGCCAGATCTTTCACCGCATCGGCCACCACGCCGAAACCACGACCGGCCTCCCCTGCCCGCTTCGCCTCGACCGAGGCGTTGAAGGCCACCAGCCGCGTCTGCAAGGCAATCTGGCCGATGTCTCCGGCCGCGCTGGCGACCTGGTGCAGCACCTCGACGATGCCCGTCACCTCGCGCGCCACCTGCTCGACCTGCTGGCGGGCACGGACCACCGCATCCCGGCTCGCCTGCGTGGCCTCACCGATGGCCTGCTGGGTCTGCTGCACGCGGGACAGGTCGCCGTTCAGGTGGATCATCGCCTCCATCTGGGCGGTGACGATCTTCTGCGTGTCCTCGATCACGCCGCGGGTTTCCGCTGCATCCCGGCCAATGTGCGAAACCTGCCGGGACAGGCGTTGAACCACTTCGGATGGACTGACCAGCGCAGGACCGGCATCGACGGACGGTGTCAGCGCGACAGGCCCTCGCGATCGCAGCAGGTTCAGCATGCAACGTTCCTCAGGAAGAACATGAACTACCAGGTGCGCAGCTTGGCGCGCAGACGGGCGATGGACTGGCTGTGCAGTTGGCAGACCCGGGACTCGGTGACCCCCAGGACGGCCGCGATCTCCTTGAGATTCATGTCCTCTTCGTAATACATGCTCATCACGAACTGCTCGCGTTCCGGCAGGTGCTTGATCGCCTCCACCAGCGCCTCGCGCATGCGCCGGTCGTTCAGACGGGCGAGCGGATCGGCTTCGCTGTCGACGACGTGGCGGTCGAGGTAATCGTTCTCGCCTTCGTCGCCGCTCATGTCCTCGAGGTAGACCAGCTGCGTGCCACGCACCCGGTTCAGCAGGTCCTGGTAATCGGTGAGCGCCAGCCCCATCTCGATGGCGATCTCGCTCTCGTGCGGGGCGCGGCCCAGGCGCTGTTCCAGCCGGTGGACGGCGGCCTCGATGTCACGCTGGTGCTTGCGGTTGCTGCGGCTCATCCAGTCGCCGCCGCGCAGTTCGTCCAGCATCGCGCCGCGGATGCGCTGGGTGGCGAAGGTCTCGAACTGGACTCCCTGCTTCACGTCGAAACGTGTCAGGGCGTCGGTCAATCCGATCATGCCGACCTGGATCAGGTCATCGAGTTCGACGTTGGCCGGCAAGCGGGCAATCATCTGGTGCGCCAGACGCCGAACCAGCGAGCTGTATTGCTCCAGCATCTTGTTGGCTTCGAGTTGGCCCTTGGAGGTGTACATCAGGTGGCTCCGGATCAGTTCAGACCATCGGCTGCAAAAGGGGTGACGAGGTCACCAGCGCCGGGCCACGGCGCCCCATCTCGGGCAGGACAAACGCCGCCGCTGCGCCCATGGAGGCTTCCATGAAGGCCATGAGCGAGGCAGACGCCATCGCAGGCAGCGCCACGGTGCGCGGATCGATGTCGACAGAGTCGTGGCGGACACCGCCGAAGAACAGGGCCGCACACTGGGCCAGCCGGTCCTTGACCAGCCGGATGCCAGCCGAGCCCGCCGCAGCGCTCACCAGCAGATCGTGCGACAGCCAGTCCACGCGCTGCGACAGCACTTTCAGGGCGGCATAGGCATGGGTCATCGAATCGGGTTGTTCGTCGCAGATCACGATGGGACGCGGCCGGCTCAGCTGCAGATCCCCGCGGCCGAACATCCGCGCCAGCTCGTTCGCCGATCCGTGCACGACCACCGCCTGGGACAGCGGCGCCGCATCGATCAGCGCCTGCAGGAAGGCCTGGGTCGAGCCGCCGGCATTGCTCCAGCGGGCCGGCAGTCCGCGGGCGGACAGGCTCGCGGTGCGGTCAGTCAGCACCTGGATGCGCTCGGACAGATCGAGGATCGGCTCGGACGGATCGGTCTTCTGGCGCGTGGCCTCGCGGACACCGGGTCGGGGGTGGTCGCAGACATCGACCACCAGCGTGTAGAGACCGAGCTGGTCCAGCGCTGCACAGATCTGCCGGATCAGCACCCCCTCGTGGGCGACGAAGGGATTCGACACCACGGGAATGAAGCGCACGGTCCGGGTCGAGAACAGACGGCGCAGTCCATCGGCCTGGTCGCCAGGTTGAGCACGACGTGCATCAGAAGGAAATGCCATCATCGACTCCGTCGGCCGGTCCGGGCTCATGCGCCGAGTTCTCGCGACGCGTGACCGCTGCGGCGCAGCGCCGTGCCCGTCGCGGTGCCGGAGCGCGCGAAGGTCATGCTCACGTCGCCGGGGCTCATGCGCCAGGCCTGGGAGGCGCTGCCACGCAGGGCGCGCTGGACCAGCGTCTGGCTGTTCAGGTGGTGCCAGTCCTCCGGCACGCGCTGGCCGGTGGAGACGGCCAGCACCTTCAGCCGGTGGCGGATCATGGCGTCCAGCGCCGGTCCGAGCTTCACCGCCTCGTCGAGCTTGGACAGGATGATGCCCTTGGCCTGGGTCGCCTTGTAGGCGGTGATCACGTCCTCGATCGTCTCGGCCTGCTGCGCGGCGTTCACCACCAGCACGCGGTTGATGCTGCGGTGGGTCAGCATGTCCAGCAGGTCGCGGGTGCGGGCATCGCGCTGGGCCAGGCCTGCGGTGTCGATGAGCACCATCTTCTTGCCGGACAGCAGGTCGAGCAGGTCTTCCATCGCGGCGCGGTCGTGCGCCGTGTGGACCGGCACGCCGAGGATGCGGCCATAGGCCCGCAGCTGCTCGTGGGCGCCGACGCGGTAGGCGTCCAGCGTGATCAGGCCGAGCTGCGAGGGACCGTGGCGGGTGGCGAAAGCGGTGGCGAGCTTGGCGGTCGAGGTGGTCTTGCCGACGCCGGTCGAGCCGATCAGCGCATAGACACCGCCCTCGTCTTCCAGATCGGCCTCGTCCTCGCTGGTGAGCAGGTTGCGCTGCAGCACATCGGTCACGGCGCCCAGTTCGTCGCCCTCTTCCGCCGGCATGCCGTCGACGATCTCGCGCACCAGGGCCGGCGAGAAGCCGCACTCGAGCAGGCGGGTGCTCAGCTGCACCTGGCGCGGGCTTTTCTGCAGCCGGTCCATGAAGGCCATCATGGTGAAGCGTTCCTCGATCAGGCTCTTCATCGAGCGGATCTCGGCCAGCATGTCCGCGTCGGCCGACGGGGACGAGGTGATTTCGGGTTCGTCGTCGAAGCGGTCGTCGGCTGCGGCCGCCGGGGCCATCCGCACGGCCGGGCTGTCCGGCAGGCTGGCACGGCTGGGGACTGGCGGGGCCGCCTTGGTCGGTGCCGCGGGCTTGAGCAGGAACGAACGGGGCGCTGCATCGTCGGCAGGTGCGGCAGCCGGCGCCGACGCTTCGGCGCGGGCACTGTCCGGCGGCAGCGACCAGTCGCCGTAGGCAGGTTCGGCGGCCGAGGCAGAACGTCCCGTCAGCGGCTTGTTCGCATCGGGGCGGGCGGCCGGCGCGCGGGACTCGGGCTCGGGCGCACTGCTGGCGTCACGGCCACCCAGTTCGGCCTTGCGCTTCTTGAGCATGCGCTCGCGGACGTAATCCTGGAAGGACAGCGTGCTCATGGCCAGCGTGCCCACGTCGTCCTGCACCGGGGTGGCGGTGGGTTCCGGCGCGGTCGGCGGCGCTTTCGGGGCAGCAGGCGCGACCATCGAACGCAGTGGCGGCTTGGCTGCCGCCTGGGGAGCGGGCGCCGCAGGCGCGTCGTGCCGGTCCAGTGCGTCAATGCTTTCGGAGGGCATCGCCACGACTTCGACCCCGTCACTGCTCGGTTTGGTCGACAGGATCACCGCATTGTCGCCGAAGGTCTGACGCACTTTCTGCATCGCTTCGCGCGAGTTGCGCCCGAAAAAGCGCTTCACATTCATGAGTGTGCTCCGATGATCGAACCGATGCGGATCGAGTGGGTGTCAGGTATTTCGCTGTGCGCCAGCACCTTCAGGCGTGGCGCTGCACGGCGCAGCAGGCGGGACAGGGACGGACGCAGGGGATCGGGCACCAGCAGGCAGGCGGCCTGCCCGAGGTCTTCCTGGCGGCGTGCCGCGTCGAAGGCACCGCGGCTGAGCTGGTCGGCGACGCTCGGATCGAGCACCGGGCCGTTCACCGCGGTCAGTGCCTGCGTCAGCAGCCGCTCCAGATCGGGCTCCAGCGCGATCACGTCCAGCTCGCGCTGCGTGCCGTAGATCTGCTGCACGATGGCCGGGGCCAGCGCCACACGCAGCCGACGCGTCAGCTCGACCGGGTCGGTGACACCGGCGGCCGACTGCTCGGCCAGCGATTCGACGATCGAGCGCATGTCGCGGATGTGCACGCCTTCTTCCAGCAGGGACTGGAGGATTTTCTGCAGAGGGACGATGCCGATCATCTTGGGGATCACGTCTTCGATGAGTTTGGGTGCCAGCTTGGTCACATGCTCGACCAGCGCCTGGGTTTCGGTGCGGCCCAGCAAACGGGCCGCGTGTTGTTGCATCAAGTGTGAAAGATGGGTCGCCACGACGGTCGAGGAATCAACAACGGTGTACCCAGCCATTTGGGCGGTTTCTCGCTGCCGCTCGTCCACCCACACCGCGGGCAGCCCGAAGGCCGGATCGACGGTGGTCTGGCCCTGCAGCGCCAGTTGGGCGTTGCCGGGATTGATGGCCAGGAACATGCCCGGATAGGCCTCGCCCTCGCCCATGACGGCCCCGCGCAGCGTCAGGCGGTACATGCTGGGCTTGAGTTCGAGGTTGTCGCGGATGTGCACGGAAGGCGGCAGGAAACCCACCTCCTGCGCAAACTTCTTGCGCACACCTTTGATGCGGTTGAGCAGATCGCCGCCGCGCTCCTTGTCCACCAGCGCGATGAGGCGGTAGCCGACCTCCATGCCGAGCGTGTCGACGGGCTGCAAGTCGTCCCAGGTCGCCTCATCGCCAGGGGCCTTGGCGGCTGGCTCATCGGCTCCTGCCAGGCTGGCAGCCTCCGCAGCAGCCAGCAGCGCGCCGCGGCCCCGCATGGTGTAGGCCAGATAACCCAGCACGCCCGCCACCGACAGGAACAACAGGTGCGGCATGCCTGGCACCAGACCCAGCATGCCGATGACGCAGGCCACCATGCCCACCGCCTGCGGCGTGCGGAACATCTGGCCGATGATCTGCGTGCCGACGTCCTGCTCCTTGCCCACGCGGGACACCACCATGGCCGCAGCCACCGAGATCAGCAGGCTGGGGATCTGCGCCACCAGCGCGTCACCCACCGCCAGCAGCACATAGGTGCTCGCCGCGGCCGACGCCGTCAGGTCGTGCTGCGCCACGCCGATGATGAAGCCGCCGATGATGTTGATGACCAGGATCAGGATGCCGGCGATGGCGTCACCGCGGACGAACTTCGAGGCACCGTCCATCGAGCCGAAGAACTCCGCCTCGTTGCCGACCTCGATGCGGCGGCGCTTGGCCTCCTTCTCGTCGATCAGGCCGGCGTTCAGGTCGGCGTCGATCGCCATCTGCTTGCCGGGCATGGCGTCCAGCGTGAAGCGCGCGCCGACTTCCGCGATCCGCTCGGCGCCCTTGGTCACCACGACGAAGTTGATGACCACCAGGATCGCGAAGACGATGAAGCCGACCGCGAAGTTGCCGCCGATCAGGAAGTGCCCGAAGGATTCGATCACCGCACCGGCCGCCCCCGGTCCGGTGTGGCCTTCGAGCAGCACGACCCGGCTCGAGGCCACGTTCAGCGACAGCCGCATCAGCGTCGTCAGCAGCAGCACCGAGGGGAAGGCCGCGAAGTCCAGCGGCCGCACCATGTAGGAGGCCACCACCATCACCATCAGCGCCGTGGCGATGTTGAAGGTGAACAGCAGGTCCAGCAGGAAGGTGGGCAGCGGCAGCACCATCATGGCCAGGACCATGATGATCATCACCGGGGCGGCCATGCCCTGGATCAGGGCCGAGTTGGCGCCGAAGAGGCGCTGCAGGTTCTGGAGCTGGGCGTTCATGGCGTGGGCGTGGAGGCGCCACCGGTGCGGGCGGCATGCCGGTTGTGGCGGGGATCGGCCGGGTCAAGCTCCGGCGGCACGGGGACCAGGTCCAGCGAAGTCGGGTACGGGGCACGGCCGGCCATCGCCTCGCGCAGGCGGAACACATGGGCCAGCACCTGCGCCACGGCGCTGTAGAGCGCCACGGGGATCTCGCGGTCCAGTTCGGTCGTGGCGTAGAGCGCGCGGGCCAGCGGTGGTGCTTCCAGCACCGGCACCCGCGACTCGGTCGCCAGTTCGCGGATCTTCATCGCCACCTGGTCCGTGCCCTTGGCGACGACCTTGGGCGCGCCGCCGCCGTCCTCGCTGTACTTGATGGCCACGGCGTAGTGGGTCGGGTTCATCACGACCAGATCGGCTGTCGGCACCGCGGTCATCATCCGGCGGCGCGAGGCCTCGCGCATGCGCTGGCGCAGGCGGCCCTTGATTTCCGGGTTGCCCTCCTGCTGCTTGTGTTCTTCCTTGATTTCCTGGTGGCTCATCTTGAGCTTCGAGGCGTGCATGAAGCGCTGCAGCGGCAGGTCGATCACCGCGAACAGCGCCAGCACCAGCACCAGCAGCCACAGGCCCGACAGGATCTGGCTGCCCGCCTCGGTGAATGCCGCACTCAGCTCGACCGACTGGCTGCGCACGAAGTCGTCCCGGTGCGCCCACATCCACAGCGCCCCGACCACCGCCAGCAGCAGCGCCAGCACGCAGGACTTGAGCGTGTCGCTCAGCTTGTCCTTGGAGAGGATGTTGACCAGGCCACTGAGCGGGTTGAGCTTGCCGAAGTTCGGCGCCATCACCTTCATCGTGAACACCCAGCCGCCCGAGGCCATCGAAGCGGCCACCGACACGACGCAGACGACGCTGCCCAGGAAGAGGCTCAGCAGCAGCAGATCAGGCACCACCGAAGACAGCCGCTCGGCCATGAAGGCCGGGCTGGCCACCGTCGCCGCATCGAAGCGCAAGGCCGCGGCCAGCAGGTCGCGCAGGCGCTGCGTGACCGAAGGCGCCACCGACGAGATCACGCCCAGGCAAGCCGCCACCACCACGAAATGCCCGAGGTCCCGCGAGCGCACGACCTGGCCTTCGTCACGCGCCTTCTTCAGGCGCTGCTCGGTCGCGGGTAGCTGCTTGTCTTGGGAACTGTCGCCGGACATCGGGAGGAGGACTCTGGAAAGGGGGTGTCGGAGGAAGGGGTTCGCCGCCATTCTTCCGCCCGAGGTCCGGAACTGGAGACCGATAAGCACGCCCTTTCTCGGCGTATTCCCGCCCGGCCACCCCCACCCACATCGCCGCCCGCGTCAAGCAGAAAAAAGGCGGCCAGAGGCCGCCTTGATCCGATCTTGGGCGCGTTCACCGCCCTCGCCGCCGCATCAGCGCGGCGCCACGCTCACCCACTGCCACTCCAGCCAGTTGTCCGCGCGGTGCACCACGGTCACGTTCTGCCGCGCCGCCCAGGGCACGAACTGGCGGTGCAGCGGGATGTGGTGGACCTGCGCGTTGTGCTCGGCGAAGACCTGCTTGATGAGCGCCTGGCGCTTGGTCACATCGGCTTCCCGGCTGGACGCGGCGGCCAGCGCATCCAGCTTGTCGTTCTTCACGTTGCCGAAGTTCCAGTCGCCCACGCCCTTGTCGGCGCGGCTGCGGTAGATCGGGGTGAAGGTGGTTTCCGGGTCGGTGATCGAGCCACCCCAGCCGAGCAGGTACAGGCTCGTGTCCAGCTTCTGCAGCTTGGGGAAGTAGCTCGCGCGCGGCATGGCGTTGACCCGCACCTTGACCTTCAGCTGCGACCACATGCCCGCCAGCGCGACGCAGAGTTCTTCGTCGTTGACGTAGCGGTTGTTGGGGCAATCCATCGTCACCTCGAAGCCGTTGGCGTAGCCCGCGTCCGCCATCCCCTTGCGGGCCGCGGCCAGATCGAACGGCAGGCGCTTTTCAATCTCCGGGTCGTTCAGGCTGCCCAGCGGGCTGGGCACCACCGCGCCAGTCGGGATCGCCTGCCCGTTCATCAGCTTGGTCTTGATCGCCTCGATGTCGATCGCCTGGTAGAGCGCGCGGCGCACGCGCACGTCCTTGAACGGGTTGGTGTCGCCCGGCACCTGGCCATAGAGCAGCTTGTCGCGCGCCTGGTCCATGCCGATGAAGAGCACGCGGTTCTCCACGCCCTCGACCACCTTGATGCCCGGCGTGCTCTTCAGGCGCGCCACGTCACGCGGTGCCGGGTCGAGCACGAAGTCCACCTCGCCCGAGACCAGCGCGGCGAGCCGGGTCGCGTCGCTCTTGATCGGGGTGTAGACGACCTCCTGCAGGTTGCCCTCGAACTTGCCCCACCACGCCGGGTTGCGCTTGTAGGTGGTCTTGATGTCGGGCTGGCGGCTGACGAGGAGGAAGGGGCCGGTGCCGTTGGCGTTCATCGCCGCGAAGCTTTCTTCCTTGTTCTTGAAGTCCTGCGGCTTCACGGCGTGGTTCTTTTCGGACCACGCCTTGCTCATGATGAAGAGCGTGTTCATGTGCTGCAGGAAGACCGGGTTCGGCTCGGCGAGGCGGAATTCCACCGTCAGCGCGTCGATCTTCTTCGGCTCGCCGACCTGGTTGGCGTAGGCGATCAGGTTGGAGCTGGGCTCGCGGGCACGCAGGATGGAGAAGACCACATCGTCCGCGGTGAAGGGCGAGCCGTCGTGGAACTTCACGTTCGGCCGCAGCTTGAAGCGCCAGACGAGCGGCCCGGTCTGCTGCCACTCGGTGGCGAGCTGCGGGACGATGCCGAGCTGCTTGTCGCGCCCGACCAGCGTCTCGTAGACCTGGGCGTTCATCTGGTTGGTCAGCGACTCGTTCTGCGAGTGCGGGTCCATGGTCTGCGGATCGCCCTGGGTCGCCCAGCGCAGCGTCTGGGCCGAGGCGGGCAGGCCCAGCGCGGCGGCCAGCACGGCAGCGGCGACAGTGGGCAACAGCGAACGAACAGTGGACATGGGACAGGCTCCTGCAAACAGCGATGCGGGCAGTGTAGGCGGATCGTCCGTGCAATGTTCCCGCATGTTCCCGCATGGGCGGGCTTGACCAGCATCAAGACGAGGCCCGGGAATCCGGGCACAGTCCCGCCATGGACACCACCGTCAACACCGCCGACCCCGCCGACCCTGCCCTTTGCGAATGGACCCTGCCCATTGATGGCATGACCTGCGCCTCGTGCGTGGCGCGGGTCGAGAAGGCGCTGAAAAAGGTGCCGGGCGTGGTCGAGGCCGAGGTCAATCTGGCGATCGAGCAGGCCCATGTCGTGGCCCGCGCCGACACCGCCACCCGCGAGGCGCTGCAGGCGGCCGTGAAGCGCACGGGCTTCAGCGTGCCGGACGAGGTCGCGGAAGGCGCGCCGCCGCCCGTCGTCATCGAGCCGTGGCTGAGCGAAGGCCGGCGTGTGGCGATCGCGGCGCTGCTGTCGGCACCACTGGTGCTGCCGATGCTCGCCGAGGTGTTCGGTGTGCACTGGATGCTGCCGGGCTGGCTGCAATGGGCGCTCGCCACCCCAGTGCAGTTCTGGCTCGGGGCGCGTTTCTACCGCGCGGGCTGGGCTGCGCTGCGCAGTGGCAGCGGCAACATGGACCTGCTGGTCGCGCTGGGCACGAGCGCGGCCTATGCGCTGTCGGTCTGGCTGCTGCTGAGCGACACCTCGGGGATGCCGCACCTGTACTTCGAGAGCGCCGCCGTGGTCGTCACGCTGGTGATGCTGGGCAAGTGGCTGGAGACCCGCGCCAAGCACCGCACGGTGGACGCCATCCGCGCGCTGCAGGCGCTGACGCCGGAGTCGGCCCACGTGATCGGCCCGGACGGCACCGAAGCCGACCGGCCGCTCGGCCGGCTGCGGGTCGGCGACCGGGTGGTGATTCGCCCTGGCGAGCGCATTCCGGTCGATGGCGAGGTGCTCGAAGGCGCCAGCCACGTCGATGAATCGCTGCTGACCGGCGAGAGCCTGCCGGTGGCCCGCGAGCCCGGGCAGCGCGTGACGGGTGGCGCCGTCAATGGCGAAGGTCGGCTGGTCGTGCGCACGCTGGCCATCGGCGCCGAGACCACGCTGTCGCGCATCGTGCGGATGGTCGAGTCGGCGCAGGCGAAGAAGGCACCGATCCAGCGGCTGGTCGACCAGGTGAGCGCGGTGTTCGTGCCGGCGGTGGTGGTGATCGCCGTCATCACCCTGCTGGGCTGGGGCCTGACGAGCGGCGACTGGACGATGGCCGTGCTGCGGGCGGTGGCGGTGCTGGTGATCGCCTGTCCGTGTGCGCTGGGGCTGGCCACGCCGGCGGCGATCATGGTCGGCACCGGCGCCGCCGCACGCCACGGCATCCTCATCAAGGACGCGCAGGCGCTCGAACTCGCCCACGCCGTGCGCATCGTCGCCTTCGACAAGACCGGCACGCTCACGGCCGGCAAGCCGGCGCTGGTCGGCCATGTCGCGGCACCGGGCCAGTCGGACGAGGAGGTGCTGGGCTGGGCGGCCGCACTGCAATCAGGCAGCGAGCATCCCCTGGCCCGCGCCGTCGTCACGGCCGCCGCAGGCCGGACCCTCCTGCCCGCCGAGCAGATGTCGGCGCAGGCCGGCCGTGGCGTGATGGGCGTGGTGCAGGGCCGCGCGCTGCGGCTGGGCAGCCGGCGCTGGATGGATGAACTGGGCGTGCCGGTTACGGCGCTGCAAGGCAAGGCGGACCAGTGGCAATCGCAAGGTCAGACTCTGGCCTGGCTGGCCGAAGTGCCGGGAGACGGCGGAACCGGTGTGCCCACCCTGCTCGGCCTGCTGGCCTTCGGCGACACGATCAAGCCCGGCGCCCGCGAAGCGATCGACCAACTGCACGCGCTGGGCGTGCGCACCCTGCTGGTCAGCGGCGACAACCGCGATGCGGCGGGCGCCGTGGGCCGGGAACTCGGGATCGACGAAGTGCGGGCCGAGGTGCTGCCCGGCGACAAGGCCGGCGTCATCGCCAACTTGCGGGCCGATGGCACCCGCGTGGCGATGGTGGGCGACGGCCTGAACGATGCGCCGGCGCTGGCAGCGGCCGACGTGGGCATGGCCATCACGCACAGCGACGGCACGGGGACAGACGTGGCGATGCACGCGGCTGGCATCACGCTGATGCGTGGTGACCCGCGTGCAGTGGCGGAGGCGATCGACATCTCGCGCCGGACCACGGCCAAGATCCGCCAGAACCTGTTCTGGGCGTTTGCCTACAACGTGGTGGGCATTCCGCTGGCCGCGTTCGGCCTGTTGAGCCCGATGGTGGCGGGCGCCGCGATGGCCGCCAGCAGTGTCAGCGTGATCAGCAATGCCTTGCTGCTGGCGCGGTGGTCACCGCGTGAGCGGTGAACCTCCGCGTCGGACCGGTCAGCGGAACTTGGCGTTCGGAACGACCTGCAGGTCGCTGGGCAGCGAGCCGATGTAGCTGGCCAGCGACTGCAGTTCGGCATTCGAGAACGGCTTGGCCATGCCACCCATGATCGCGTTGCCACGACCAACGTTGGGGTTGTTCTCGACCTTGTAGGCCTTGAGCGCCACGAACAGGTAGTCCGCGTGCTGACCCGCCAGCTTGGGGTAGGAGCCGTCGATCGGCTTGTTCAGGCCCTCGCCGTGGCAGGACGCACAGTTGCCCTTCTTGAGCAACTCGGCCACGACCGCGCTCGGTGCAGGAGCCACCGCCGTGGAGGCCGGCGCCTGGTGGCTGGCGTAGAACGCCGACACATCGGCCATGTCCTGGTCCGACAGCGAGCCGGCGATGCCACGCATCGTGGGGTGCTTGCGCTCGCCCTTCTTGTAGGCGTTGAGCGCCGACACGATGTATTTGGCACCCTGGCCCGAGATCATCGGGACCTGGTGAATTTCGGGAAAGCTGGCGCGGTAGCCCGGAATACCGTGGCAGCCGATGCACATCGCGGCCTTCTTCTGACCGTTGACCGCATCTCCGGCCGGGTTGTCCTGAGCATGCACGGAAGACACACCGGCTGCGAGTGCAAAAGCGGAAGCGACCGTGGCAAGTATCTGTTTGCTCATATGTAGGTGTTGATGACGATCAAGCAAAAACGCCGCGAATTATAGATTCGCATCACTGACAACAGACCCGTTTTCGGGCCTGCAGAAATCCGGCCGATGCCCGCACGCCACATTCTCCTGCCGAGCGGCGGCGCTGTCATCCGGGCAGGCACCATGACACTGTCCCACGTTTTGAGCACAATCCAGCCATGCGGCGCCGTTGCCGCGCGCCCGGGACCCGCCATGACCCTCACCGAACTGCGTTACATCGTGGCCGTCGCCCGAGAGCGGCACTTCGGCCGGGCGGCGGAAGCCTGTTTCGTGTCCCAGCCCACGCTGTCGGTGGCCATCAAGAAGCTGGAGGAGGAGCTGGAGGTCAAGCTCTTCGAGCGCGGCGGCAGCGAAGTCAGCGTCACGCCGCTGGGCGAGGAGATCATCCGCCAGGCCCAGGCGACGCTGGAAAGCGCGGCGTCCATCAAGGAAATCGCGCGCCGCGGCAAGGATCCGCTGGCCGGTCCGCTGCGGCTGGGCGTGATCTACACCATCGGCCCCTACCTGCTGCCCGATCTGGTGCGCAACGCCATCGAACACGTGCCGCAGATGCCGCTGATGCTGCACGAGAACTTCACCGTGCGCCTGCTGGAAATGCTGCGCACCGGCGAGCTGGACTGCACCATCCTGGCCGAACCCTTCCCCGACACCGGGCTGGCCATCGCACCGCTCTACGACGAGCCCTTCATGGTGGCCGTGCCGCGGCACCACCCGCTGGCAACGCGGACGTCGATCTCCTCGGCCGAACTGAAGCAGCAGACCATGCTCCTGCTCGGCACCGGCCACTGCTTCCGCGACCACGTGCTGGAGGTCTGCCCGGAATTTGCCCGCTTTTCCAGCGACACCGAAGGCATCCGCAAGAGCTTCGAGGGCTCGTCGCTGGAGACGATCAAGCACATGGTGGCCTCGGGCATGGGCATCACCGTGGTGCCACAACTGTCGGTGCCAGTGGACCACGGGACGGCGGACCACCCCTCGCTGCTGCGCTACATCCCGTTCAGCGACCCGGTGCCGACCCGCCGGGTGGTGCTGGCCTGGCGGCGCTCCTTCACGCGCTACGAGGCGATCGCCGCACTGCGCAACGCCGTCTACCAGTGCCCCCTGCCGGGGGTGCACCGCGTGACCGACTGATCCGACTCGGCCTTTTCCGGGCGTTCGAAGCGCATCACCGGCTCAAGCTGACGGCATCGGTGCCGAAACCTGCAATGGGGACATGGTCCGTCATGTCCGGTTGCGAGTTTCCCGATGCCCTCCTCCCCGAAAACGAACCGATCTTCCTCGACGGCGCTCCGGCGGCGCGAGGCAGAGCGCCGTCGAAACGATCGGCGGAGTTCGGTGCAGTCCTCCGAGGCCGCCGTCGATGCCCGGGTCCGGCTGCGCCAGCATGCCGCCGTCCTGCGCACGCTGCCGTGGATGGCCGGCATGTCGCTGATGAACGCGCTGCTGCTGAGCTTCACCGCCTCGAACCAGATCCCGCAGGCGCTCCTGCTGGTGTGGCTGACAGGAATCGTGGCGCTCACGCTGGCGCAGCTGCAATTCTGGTTCAGCCACCGCCGCCAGCGTGTCAGCTCGGTCTCGGTCCGGCGCATCACCAGCTACGACCTTCACGCCGCGCTCACCGGCACGGTCTGGAGTCTGGCCCCGGCTTCGCTGGTCTTCGACGGGCAACCCGCCCACCAGCTCACCATCGGCCTGTCGATGGTCGCGATGCTGAGCGCCGGCGCCCTGACGCTGCTGTCGATGCCGCGGGCCATGTACGCCTTCACCGGCGCCCTGAGCCTGGGCACACTGGCCAGCTATGTCGGCTGGGGCTCCGGCCTCCAGACCTACGGCGTGGTGCAGTGGATCGTTCTGACCGCTCTGGCGATCGGCGCATCGCGGGGCGTGCGCCGCAACCTGCAGGCGCGGGTGAGCGCCGAGGTGAAGGCCGAGCACCAGAACCAGCTCATCGGCCTGCTGCTGCGCGACTTCGAGGAACACGGCAGCGACGTCCTCTGGGAAATCGACTCGGCCGGCCGCCTCAAGCACGTCTCCAAGCAGTTCGCGGGCGCGCTGGGCCTGACGGTGGAAGACCTCAACGACCACTCGCTGCTCGCGCTGCTGGCCGATCTGCAGAAGAAGCTCAGCGAGGCCGACCGCGAATCGGCCAACACGCTGCACGAGCGCCTCACCCAGGGCCACCCGTTCCGGGACGTGATGCTGCCCATGGTGGTCCAGGGCAAGCAGCGCTGGTGGTCGATGACCGCCAAGCCGCTGGTGGACGAGCGCGGCAGCGCCATCGGCTGGCGCGGCGTGGCCCGCGACGTGACGCAGGCCCGCATCGCCGACCGCCGCCTGGCCTGGCTGGCGCACTACGACACCCTCACCGGCCTGACCAACCGGGCGCATTTCCGCGTGCTGCTCGAAGGCGCGCTGCAGAACAGCCGCACGCGCCTCAGCCAGGGGGCCGTGATGTGCCTGGACCTGGACGGCTTCAAGAACGTCAACGACACCCTGGGCCACGCCACCGGCGACGCGCTACTGGTCGAGGTCGCGCGGCGCATCAAGGCGGCGGTCGGGCGCAACAACGTCGTGGCGCGACTCGGCGGCGACGAATTTGCGGTGCTGCTGCGTTCGGTGCGCGAGGAGGCCGAGATCGGCACCACGGCCCAGCGCATCGTCGACGCCATGCGCGCGCCCTGCGAGGTGATGGGCGCGGCTGTGCCAGTGCGCGTGAGCATTGGCATCGCGCGCTTCCCGCAGGACGGCACCACCGTCGACGAGATGATGCAGAACGGCGACCTCGCCCTCTACGACGCCAAGGCGAACGCCACCGGCTCGATGCGCTTCTTCGTCGCCCGCCTGGGCGAGCAGATCCGTCGCCGGCTGGTGCTGGAGCGCGATCTGCGCGAGGCGATGGAGAAGAACCAGCTCTCGCTGCACTACCAGCCCAAGGTCAGCCTGCACGACTGGGAGGTCATCGGCTTCGAGGCCCTGCTGCGCTGGAATCACCCGGAACACGGCGCGATCACCCCCGCCGAGTTCATCCCGGTCGCCGAGGAAAGCGGTCTGATCCTGCCAATGGGCGAGTGGGCGCTGACCGAGGCCTGCTGCCAGGCGGCACGCTGGCCCGATCCCCTGCAGGTGGCGGTCAACATCTCGCCCGTGCAGGTGATGGCGCAGAACCTGCCCGAGGCCGTGCTGCGCGCGCTGAAGACCAGCGGCCTGGCGCCCGGCCGGCTGGAGCTGGAGATCACCGAATCGGTGTTCATCAACGACAACCGCGGCACGGTGGAGCGGCTGCACGCGCTGCGCCGGCTGGGCGTGCAGATCGCGCTGGACGACTTCGGCACCGGCTACTCCTCGCTGGCCTACCTGCGCCGCTTCCCCTTCGACACGCTGAAGATCGACCGCGCCTTCGTGCGTGAACTGCTGATCAGCCGGGACGCGCGCTCCATCGTGCGCAACATCCTGGCACTGGCCAAGTCGCTGCGCATGTCGACCGTGGCAGAAGGGGTGGAAGAGCCGCTGCAGATCAATGTGCTCGAAGCCGAGGGCTGCAACATGGTGCAGGGCTACTTCGCCTCGCGCCCGATGCCGGCGGACCAGGTGCTGGAGTTCGTCCTCAAATGGCGCGAGCGCGACCGGCCGATGCGCCCGCGCGAGCTGCAACTGGAGGACACCCGCACCGCCGATCTGATGCCCTCGCTGCCCGAGACCATGCTCTGACGCGACAATCGCGGGCATGAAGAAGCTCGCTCTCTACCTCGACCTGATCCGCTGGAGCCGGCCCGCCGGTTGGCTGCTGCTGCTGTGGCCCACGCTGACCGCGTTGTGGATCGCGGCGAACGGGTTCCCGGGGCTGCACCTGCTGGCCGTGTTCACGTTCGGCACCATCCTGATGCGCAGCGCCGGCTGCTGCATCAACGACGTGGCCGACCGCGACTTCGACCGCCACGTCAAGCGCACCGCGCAGCGCCCGGTCACCAGCGGCGCGGTGTCCGTCAAGGAGGCCCTGGCGCTGGGGGCTGCCTTGGCGCTGGCGGCCTTCGCGCTGGTGCTGACCACCAATCCGCTGACCATCGCCTGGTCCTTCGGCGCGCTGGCGGTGACGCTGGTCTACCCCTACGCCAAGCGCTTCGTGTCGATGCCGCAGGCGGTGCTGGGCGTGGCCTTCAGCTTCGGCATTCCGATGGCCTTCGCGGCGACCCGCGCCGACGTGCCGCTGCTGGCCTGGGGGCTGCTGGTCGGCAACCTGTTCTGGGTGCTGGCCTACGACACCGAGTACGCCATGGTCGACCGCGACGACGACCTGAAGATCGGCATGAAGACCTCGGCGATCACGCTGGGCCGCTGGGACGTGGCGGCGATCATGGCGTTCTACGCGGTCTATCTGGCGGTCTGGACCTGGCTGGGTCTGCAGGCGGGGCTGGGCGCCCTGTTCCTCGCCGGCATCGCGGTCGCGGCCGCACAAGCGCTGTGGCACTGGACGCTGATCCGCGACCGCTCGCGCGACGGCTGCTTCCGCGCCTTCCGCGAAAACCACTGGGTGGGCGCGGCGGTCTTCGCCGGCGCCCTGCTCGACTACACGCTGCGCTGAGCGGGGGGCGCTTCCCCCGCCAAGCGCCGCGCCATCGCCAGCGCGGCGACCAGGCTCGACGCATCCGCCACGCCGCGCCCGGCCACGTCGAAGGCCGTGCCGTGGTCCGGGCTGGTGCGCACGAAGGGCAGGCCGAGCGTGACATTGACGCCCTGCTCCACCCCCAGGTACTTCACCGGGATCAGCCCCTGGTCGTGGTACATCGCCAGCACCAGGTCGAACTCGCCGGTGCGGGCGCGCATGAACACCGTGTCGGGCGCGTAGGGGCCGCGGGCGTCGATGCCCTCGGCGCGCGCCGCGGCAATGGCCGGCGCGATGACCTCGATCTCCTCGCGGCCGAACAGCCCGCCCTCGCCGGCATGCGGATTCAGCCCGGCCACGGCGATGCGCGGCGTCGGCTGGCCCCAGCGCGCCGCGCTCGCGTGGGCGATGCGCAGCGTGGACAGCACGGCGTCGAAGGTCACCCGCTCGATGGCCTCGCGCAGCGCACAGTGCACCGTTACCAGCACGGTCTTGAGTTCCTCGTTGGCCAGCATCATGCGGACGTCCGCCGGCTGGCCGTGCAGCGCGCTCTCGGCGGCGAGCATCTCGGTGTGGCCTGGATACGGCTCGCCCGCAGCGAACAGCGCTTCCTTGTGGATCGGCGCCGTGACGATGGCCGAGACCTCGCCCCGGCTGGCCAGCGCCACCGCGTCGCGGATGCAGGCCGCCGCGAGCCGGCCGCAGCGGGCGTCCACCGTGCCCCACGGCGCCTGCGCGAGTTCCGGACAGCGCCAGCTCGGCAGCAGCACCGGCAGCGCACCGGGCGGCACCTGCGGCAGATCGGCCACCGCATCGATCACGGCGATGGGCAGCTCCGGCACATCGGCCCGCTGGCGCCACACCGCCGCCGCACGGCGCAGCACCGCGGGCTCGCCGATCACCAGCGTCTGGCCGGCCGGGCCGGTGCGGCCGTCGAGGAAGGCGCGCAGGATGATTTCCGGGCCGATGCCCAGCGCATCGCCGAGCGTGATCACCACCGGGGGCGTGGCGAGGGATTGAACAGGGTCAAGGTGTGCCATGGGGAGATTGTCACGGAACGGGCGGACCTGTCATGCCCGGTTGCTACACTCCCCCGCATGAACTGGCTGGACAAGATCACATGGACTGCGGAGGGCCTCGTGCCCGTGATCGCGCAGGAAGCGGGCACGAACGACGTGCTGATGTTCGCGTGGATGAACCGCGAGGCGCTGGCGCTCACCGCCGAGCGTGGTGAAGCCGTGTACTGGAGCCGCTCACGCAAGCGCCTCTGGCACAAGGGCGAGGAATCCGGCCATGTGCAGCAGGTGCACGAGATCCGCATCGACTGCGACCAGGACGTCGTGCTGCTGAAGGTGACGCAGCACGGCCACGAACCCGGCATCGCCTGCCACACCGGGCGCCATTCCTGCTTCTACGAACGGCTCGTGCCCGACGCGGATGGGCAGCTTGCCTGGCAAGCCGTCGACCCGGTCCTCAAGGATCCCAGCACCATCTACGCCAAGCCCTGAACCAGACCATGACGATGCAGACGCCCCCGACCTCCCAGGACAGCCTGGCCCGCCTCGCCGAGGTCATCGCCTCGCGCCGCGGCGGCGATCCGGACAAGAGCTATGTCGCGCGCCTGTTCCACAAGGGCACCGACACCATCCTGAAGAAGATCGGCGAGGAGGCCACCGAGGTGGTGATCGCCGCCAAGGACGGTGACGCGCAGAAGATCGTCTACGAAGTGGCCGACCTGTGGTTCCACAGCGTTGTCGCGCTGACCCAGTTCGGGCTGACACCGGCCGACGTGATCGCCGAGCTGGAGCGCCGCGAAGGCCTGTCCGGACTGGCCGAGTTCGCCAGCCGTCCCAAGGCATGAGCCGGGCCGGTGCAACCTTCGCCGGTTCTCCGAGTCCTACGCACACGGCCGCAGCCGTGACCAACCAGTCCCCGTCCACCCGCTGACGCCCTGACCTCCAACCACGCCCGTTCCATGAGCCACGATCCGAACTGCCTGTTCTGCCGCATCGCCTCTGGCGAGATCCCCGCTCAGAAGGTCTATGAAGACGACGAGCTGATCGCATTCAAGGACATCCGTCCGGCCGCGCCCGTGCACCTGCTGATCATTCCGCGGCAGCACGTGGCGGGTCTGGGCGACGTGACCGCCGAGCACGAGGCCTTGCTGGGCCGCATGCTGACGCTGGCCCCCCGGCTCGCGGTCGAGCAAGGCGCCACCAACGGATTTCGCACCGTGATCAATACCGGTCCGGACGGCGGGCAGGAGGTCTACCACCTGCACCTGCACGTAATGGGCGGCCCCCGGCCCTGGAAACACGGCTGACCTAGAATTCCCTGCACTGTCGACCGACGTCACAACCTCACGTCACGGTCGACCCCACACACCACCGCACCACTGCACCGGAGCACCGCCATGGGCCTGTCCACCACACACCTGATCATCTTCCTTGTCATCATCGTGCTGGTCTTCGGCACCAAGAAGCTCAAGAGCATCGGCTCGGACCTCGGTTCCGCCGTCAAGGGCTTCAAGGATGGCGTCAAGGACAGCGACAAGACCGACCCCGCAGCCGCGGCCACCACCGCTGCGCCGGCCGCCCAGGTCGTCGCCGAAAAGCGCCTCGACGGCCAAGCCATCGACGTCGAAGTCAAGACCAAGCAGTGACCTGATCCATGTTCGACATCGGCATTGCCAAGATCATGCTCGTGGCCGGGATCGCGCTGGTCGTGATCGGCCCGGAGCGGCTGCCCAAGGTGGCCCGCATGGCCGGCACGCTGATCGGCCGGGCGCAGCGCTACGTCGCCGACGTCAAGTCCGAGGTCAACCGCTCGATCGAGCTGGAGGAGCTGAACAAGGTCCGCGAGCAGTTCGAGACGGCGGCCCGTGACGTGAGCCAGTCGGTGTCCAGCGGACTGAACGACGCCACCCGCGACGTCAATGCGGCCCTGGGCCAGCATGTCGACAGCGACACGCCGACCTACGAGCCCTACAACTGGGACAGCACGCCAGCCCCGGCCTACAAGGCCCCGAAGAAGAACTGGCGCATCAAGCGTTCTGCGGTGCCCCAGTGGTACAAGAAGAGCGAAAACGTGCGCCGCCATGTGCAGTCCGGCGCCGCCCGGGTGGCACGATTCCGCCCTGTGCGCTCGACGCGATCGTTCTGATCCCCTGGTTCCATGCCCACACCCACCGATGAGCTGCAAGGCACCGAAGCGCCCTTCGTCAGCCACCTGATCGAGCTGCGCGACCGCCTGCTCAAGACCGTCTACGGCGTCGGTGCGATCTTCGCGCTGCTCTGCCTCTTTCCTGGCCCGTCACGCATGTACGACCTGTTGGCGCTGCCGCTGGTCAAGGCACTGCCGGCCGGCTCGAAGATGATCGCCGTCGGCGTCGTCTCGCCCTTCCTCATCCCGATCAAGGTGACGCTGCTGGTCGCTTTCGGCGCGGCCCTGCCATGGGTGCTGTACCAGATCTGGGCCTTCGTGGCGCCGGGTCTGTACAAGCACGAGCGCCGGCTGGTGTTGCCGCTGGTGACTAGCAGCACGGTGCTGTTCTACACGGGTGTGTCGTTCTGCTATTTCTTCGTGTTCGGTCAGGCATTTCCGGCCATCCAGTCGATGGCGCCAGCCTCGGTGGCGGTGAGCCCCGACATCGAAGCCTATCTGGACTTCGTCATCACGATGTTCATCGCCTTCGGTGTGGCCTTCGAGGTGCCGGTGGCCGTGGTGGTGCTGGCTCGCCTGGGCATCATCACCGTCGAACAGCTGCGCGAGTTCCGCCGCTACTTCTGGGTGGCTGCGGCCGCCGCTGCCGGACTGGTCACACCGCCGGACGCGGTGTCGATGGTCGCGCTGCTGGTGCCAATGGGCCTGCTCTACGAAGTGGGCATCCTCGCTTCGCAGTTTGTTCTGAAGCACACGCAGGCCCCGGAAGCGGAACCGGGGGCAGCGGACTGATCGCGGACTGACTGGGTAGCCAGCCGGGCCCGGCTGGCTCACTCGGCCGGTTTGCGGCTGGCGATCTTGGCTTTCGGCCGTTGCGCCACCTTCACGGTCAGGTTGACCGTCTGCTCGCCACGCTGCACCGTGATCACCGCGGCCGACAACGGCTTGAGCGCCGCCACCGCATTGAGCAGCTGCGCCGTGTTGGCCACATTGGCCGTGCCGACCTTCAGCACCACATCACCCGGCTGCATGCCAGCGGCACTGGCCGGACCATCCTGCAGCACGCCGGTGATCAGCACGCCGTGGTCCACCTTGAGCTTGAAGGACTCGGCCATGTCGGCGGTCAGGTCGCTCGGCTGCACGCCGATCCAGCCACGGGTCACCACGCCTTCGGTGATCAGGCCTTCCATCACCTGCCGCGCCGTGGACACGGGGATCGCGAAGCCGATGCCCATGCTGCCACCCGAGCGCGAGTAGATCGCCGTGTTGATGCCGAGCAGCTGCCCCGTGGCATCGACCAGCGCACCGCCCGAATTGCCCGGGTTGATGGCGGCGTCGGTCTGGATGAAGTTCTCGAAGGTGTTCAGCCCCAGCCCGGTGCGGCCGATGGCGCTGACGATGCCCGAAGTCACCGTCTGCCCCACATTGAACGGGTTGCCGATGGCCAGCACGACGTCACCGACCTGCAGGCTGTCGGCGTCACCGAAGGTGATGGCGGGCAGGTCCTTGAGCGCCACCTTCAGCACCGCGAGGTCGCTGTCCGGATCGGTGCCGATCACCTTGGCCGCGACGCGCCGGCCGTCTGCCAGACCGATCTCGATCTGGCCGGCGTTCTCGACCACGTGGTTGTTGGTCAGCAGGTAGCCGTCCGGCGACACGATCACCGCTGATCCAGTGCCGCCGGTCGGGCCTTCCTGGTCGCCGAAGTAGCGGTGGAACCAGGGATCGGCCGGATTGCCGCCCTTGCGCTTGGGGTCGGCGGCCACGCTGGTGACCACGCTCACGACCGATGGCGACGCCCGCCGCGCCGCCGGTGCGAAACTGCCCGGGCTGGAAGAGGCCCCGGAAGACACGGCGGCGGGCCCCTGGGAAATGTTCAGCTGCACCGGCGCACCGCCCGCGGGGGAACCGATCCACTGCGGTTTCAGCGTGGCCAGCACGAAGACCACGGCCAGGGCCACCGTGACCGCTTGAGAGAATACGAGCCAGAGCCTGCGCATGGAGATCGAAAATGACTGAGAACGTGGCACACAGAACCGGTCTGGCCGACCATCTGGAGCAGTGTCTGGAGGTGGCCCGGTTCGCCGATTATGGTCCCAACGGGTTACAGGTGGAGGGCCGCGCCGAGGTGCGGCGCCTCGTCAGCGGGGTGACCGCCAGCCTGGCCCTGATCGAGGCCGCAGCCGCCAGCGGCGCGGACGCCATCCTCGTCCACCACGGCCTGTTCTGGCGCGGGCAGGACGGCCGCGTCACCGGCTGGATGAAGCAGCGCCTGGCCACCCTGCTCCGCCACGACATCAACCTCTACGCCTACCACCTGCCGCTGGACGCCCACCCCACGCTCGGCAACAACGCGCGGCTCGGCGCCCACCTGGGGCTGGTCACCGAGGGCACGTTTGGCGACAAGGCGCTCGGCGTGATCGGCCGGCCGGTCGATGGCGGCTGCACGCTGGAGGCCCTGGCCGCCCGGGTCGGCACGCGCCTTGGCCGCACGCCAGTGGTGGCACCTGGAGATGGCCGCACGGTGCAGCGCGTCGCCTGGTGCACTGGCGGCGCGCAGAGCTGGTTCGAATCGGCGATCGCGGCCGGGGCCGACGTCTACCTGACCGGCGAGATTTCCGAGCCGCAGGCGCACATCGCCCGCGAGACCGGCGTGGCCTTCATGGCCTGCGGGCACCACGCCACCGAGCGCTACGGCGTGCAGGCCCTCGGCGCGCATCTGGCCGCGCAGTTCGGCATCGCGCACCAGTTCATCGACATCGACAACCCGGGCTGAGCCACGCCACACGGGTCGGCGCGGCGGTCCTCAGGCCAGCGCCGCCGCCAGCGCGCCAGCGTGCGGGCCGAAGGCGAAGCTGTCCATGGCCAGCACGCCGGCATCGACGCTGCGGTGGATGGCCACGGCCGGCGACGCTTCGCCGCCCGCCCCCGCGGCGATGTAGAACGGCAGCCAGTGTTCGTCCGTCGGGTGCTGCAGCGCGGCGCCGGGGGCCTGCTGGCGGTAGTCGAGCAGCGCGGGCCAGTCGCGCGCCGTGCCGCGGGCGTGCACCCAGTCCTGGAAGGCGACCACGTCCGGCTCGATCCGCCCGTCCGGCACCGAGCGCGGGCCGAAGAAGCGCCGCAGGTTGTGCGTCATCGCGCCGCTGCCGATGACGAGCACGCCGTCCTCGGCCAGCGCCGACAGCGCACGGCCCGCCGCCCAGAGCTGTGCCGGGGTCCAGGTCGGCACCAGCGTCAGCGGCACGACCGGCACCTCGGCCCCCGGCCAGGCGCGCTTCATCACCGTCCAGATGCCATGGTCGAGACCGCTGGCGTCCACCGCCTGCGCCGGAATGCCCGCCTCGCCCAGCCGGCGCGACACCTCGTGGGCCAGCAGTGTGTCGCCACGGGCGTCGTAGCGCTGGGCATACAGCTCCGCCGGAAAGCCGCCGAAGTCGTGGATCGCCTCGTGGCGGGCACCTGCCAGCACCATCGGCTGGCGCGTCGACGAGTGCGGCGACACCACCACCGCCGCGCGCGGCCGGCCGAAGGTGCGGTCGATGGCCGGGCCGAGGCGGTCGAGGAACTGCGCAGCCGGCGACGTCTCGATGGCGATCATCGGCGAGCCGTGCGACAGGTAGAGCGGGGGCAAGGCGTGTGTGTGCATGGTGACCTCATTGAAGCGCAGCGTCCGGCCTCCGCCATTCTGTGCCTTTGCACACAGCGTTCGGCCGGGACGGGCGCGGTGGTGTACCTTGGCGGCATGAACACCCACGCTGCCGCCGTCGCCTCCCCCGCCCCGAACAAGCCCCCTTCGGTGCTGCAACTGGCCTGGCGGCAACTGCTGCGCGACTTCCGGGCCGGCGAGCTGCGGCTGATGCTGGTGGCGGTGGCGCTGGCGGTGGCGGCGATCTGCGCCGTCGGTTTCTTCGCCGACCGCCTGCAGGCCGGGCTGGCGCGGGATGCGCTGACGCTGCTGGGCGGCGACGCCGTGGTCGCCAGCGACCAGCCGCTGCCCGCCAGCTTCGAGGCCACCGCCCGCGAGATGGGCCTGAAGACCGCCCGCAACGTGCGCTTCCCCAGCATGGCCCGCGCGCCAGACGACCGCGGCGGCGCCTCGAAACTGGTGTCCGTGAAAGCGGTGTCGGCTGGCTACCCGCTGCGCGGCACGCTGGGCGTCAGCGACAGCGCCACCGGCCCGGTGCGCACGCAGACCACTGGACCTGCCGCCGGCACCGTCTGGGTCGATGCGTCGGTGCTGGACGCGCTGGCCGTGCAGGTGGGCGACCCGCTGCTGCTCGGCGACGCCACGCTGCGCATTGCCCAAGTGCTGCGGGTCGAGCCGGACCGGGACGCCGGCTTCATGAGCTTCGCGCCCCGCGTGCTGCTGGCCGAGGCCGATCTGGCCGCCACCGGCCTCATCCAGCCCGCGAGCCGGGTGAACTGGCGCCTGGCCGTGGTCGCCACCGATGCGAGCCGGCGGGCAGCCGCGCAGGCCGCCGTGCGCGGCTACGTCGCCTGGGTGGACGCCACGGTCGAGCGCGAGCGCCTGCGCGGCACGCGGGTCGAGTCGATGGACAACGCCCGCCCCGAGATGCGCCAGACGCTGGACCGCGCGGGGCAGTTCCTGCAACTGGTGGCCGTGCTGGCGGCGCTGCTGGCGGCGGTGGCGGTGGCGATCGCGGCGCGCGGCTTTGCGGCGCGGCATCTGGACGCCTGCGCGATGCTGCGTGTGCTCGGGCTGCCGCAGCGGCGGATCGCGGCGATCTACGGGCTGGAACTGGCACTGGTCGGCGTGGCGGCGAGTCTGCTGGGCGTGCTGATCGGGCTGGCGGTGCACCAGGTGTTCGTCGTGCTGCTGGCGGGTCTGGTTGAGGCGAACCTGCCGGCGCCGAGTGTGTGGCCCGGCGTGTTCGGGCTGGCTGTGGGCATGGTGCTGGTGGCGGCGTTCGGGCTGCCGCCGGTGCTGCAGCTCGCGCAGGTGCCACCGCTGCGGGTGATCCGGCGTGATCTGGGCGATCTGCGGGCCGCCTCACTGGTCGTGCTGCTGGCCGGTCTGGCGGGCTACGCCGCACTGCTGATGGTCGTAGCGCAGGACCCGAAGCTCGGCGCCATCGCCGTCGGGGGTTTCGCGGCGGCGTGGGCGGTGTTCGCGGGCGCGGCGTGGCTGGCGGTGCAGGCGCTGCGGTGGGCCGTGCCGGAGGTGGGCGCGCCGCGCTGGCTCACGTTGGCCACGCGCAGCCTGAGCGCGCGGCCGGCGCTGGCCGTGCTGCAGGTCAGCGCGCTGGCGCTGGGGCTGATGGCGCTGATGCTGCTGGTGCTGCTGCGCACCGACCTGATCTCCAGCTGGCGCGCCGCCACGCCGACCGATGCGCCGAACCGCTTCGTCATCAACATCCTGCCCGAGCAGGGGCAGGCCTTCCGGCAGTCGCTGGCCACGGCGGGGGTGGCCAGCTACGACTGGTACCCGATGATCCGCGGCCGGCTGGTGGCGGTGAACGGCCGCGAGGTCGGCCCGTCGAGCTACCCGGATGCACGCGCGCAGCGGCTGGTCGAGCGCGAGTTCAACCTCAGCCACAGCGCGGCGCTGCCCAGCCACAACGAGGTGGTCGCCGGCCAGTGGAAGGCAGATGAAGCCGATGGTCTGAGCGTCGAGGAGGGCCTGGCGAAGACGCTGGGGCTCAAGCTCGGCGACCAGCTGCGCTTCGACATCGCCGGCACGCCGATCGACGGCCGCATCAGCAGCCTGCGCAAGGTGGACTGGGGCTCGATGCGGGTGAACTTCTTCGTGATGTTCCCGCGCAGCGCCATGCCGGACCTGCCCGCGACCTACATCGCCGCCCTGCGGGCGCCAGCCAAGCCAGGCTTCGACGCCGCGCTGGCGCACGACTACCCGAACATCACCAACGTCGATGTCTCGGCCCAGATCGGTCAGGTGCAGCGGGTGCTGGACCAGGTGATCCAGGCGGTGGAGTTCCTGTTCGGCTTCACGCTGTGCGCGGGCCTGCTGGTGCTGTTCGCCGCCGTGAGTGCCACCCGTGAAGCGCGCGCCCGCGAGTTCGCGCTGCTGCGGGCAATGGGCGCCAGCAGCGTGCTGCTGCGGCAGGTGCAGCGGGCGGAACTGCTGGGCGTGGGGGCGCTGGCGGGCTTGCTGGCCTCGGCGGCTGCGCTCGCCGTGGGCTGGGCGCTGGCACGAGAGGTGTTCAATTTCCAGTGGAACCCGCCGCTGTGGGTGCCGCTGTTCGGCTCGGTGGCGGGCGCCCTGCTGGCGCTGGGTGCGGGCTGGTGGAGCCTGCGCGAGGTGCTGCGCCGCCCGGTGAGCGAAACGCTGCGGCAGGCCACCAGCTGAGACCGGGAGAGCGCATCCCCCGGCCAATGGGCGTCAGCGCCGGCTGACCAGCGAACCCACGTCGAGGATCAGCGCCACCTTGCCATTGCCGAGGATGGTGGCGCCCGAGACATCGGGAATGCGCCGGAAGTGGGTTTCCAGGTTCTTCACCACCACCTGCTGCTGCCCGACCAGCTCGTCGACCAGCAGCGCCGCCCGCATCCCCTCCGATTCGACGATGACCATGATGCCCGGTGCCGCCTGGCCTTCGGTCGCTGGCGAGCCGAGCAGCTCGGCCAGATCGACCACCGGCAGATAGTCCTCGCGCACCTTGGCGACGCGGCTGCCCGCGCCCAGGGAGCGGATGGTGTCGGGGCCGATCAGGTCGCTCTCGACCACCGAGCCCATCGGCAGGATGTAGACCTCGTCGCGCACGGACACGCTCATGCCGTCCATGATGGCCAGCGTGAGCGGCAGGCGCACCTTGACGCTCATGCCGCAGCCCGGCGCCGAGTCGATCTCGACCCGCCCGCCCAGGCCGGTGATGTTCTTCTTCACCACGTCCATGCCGACCCCACGGCCGGAAACGTCGGTGACGACATCCGCCGTCGAGAAGCCCGGCTCGAAGATCAGGTTCCAGACCTGCGTGTCGGTCAGTGAATCCGGCGCCGACAGGCCGCGCTCGCGGGCCTTGGACAGCAGCTTCTCGCGCGACAGCCCCTTGCCGTCGTCACGCACCTCGATCACGACCGAGCCGCCCTGGTGCCACGCCGACAGCGTGATCGTGCCGTGCGCGGTCTTGCCGCTCTGGGTGCGGACCTGGGGCAGCTCGATGCCGTGGTCGCAGGAGTTGCGCACCAGGTGGGTCAGCGGGTCGGTGATCTTTTCGACCAGGCCCTTGTCCAGCTCGGTGGCTTCGCCGATGGTGACCAGCTCGACCTGCTTGCCCAGCTTGCCCGACAGGTCGCGCAACATGCGCGGGAAACGGCTGAAGACAGCCGACATCGGGATCATGCGGATCGACATCACGGCGTCCTGCAGATCCCGCGAATTGCGCTCCACCAGACTGATCGACGCCAGCAGGGCCTGGTGGGCCACCGGGTCCAGCGCGCGGCTGCTCTGGATCAGCATGGCCTGCGTGATCACCAGCTCGCCCACCAGATTGATGAGCTGGTCGACCTTGTCCACCGACACACGCAGCGTCGTCGCATCCACCGAGGCACCGGCCCCACCACCGGCGGCCCGCGGAGCAGCCGCAGTTGCCGCCACAGCCGCCACAGCCGTCGAGGCGGCTGCCGCTGGTGTCTCGGTCGCCGCCTTGCGATCGTCCTGCGTCGGCGCACCCGGGTTGCCTTCATGGAACCCGTAGCCCAGGCCGAGCGCACTCAGGTGCACCAGCTGGCGCTCGACATGGAAACTGAACAGGTCCAGCAACTCCGAGTCGGTGCAGCTGGTCGTCACGCAGAAGCGGCGCATGCCGTCGACCGCTTCGCCGAAGTCCAGCGGGCGCATCTCGCCCAGACCTGGAATCTCGTCGAACAGTTCGTGCAGGTTGTTGACCGAACTGGCGTGCTCCAGCGGACCGATGCGCACCTCCAGCTCGCGCTGCCCTGGCTCCAGCCTGCGGGCCTGCGTCACCGGTGCGGACGGTGCCGCGCCCTGCTGGCTGCTCAGGCGGGCGAGTTGGCGGATGTCGGCCACCAGGGTGTCGATGGCGGGGGTTTCGGGCGTCTGGCCCTGGCGAAACGACAGCTGTGCCCACAGCGCGTCACCGCCACGCAGCAGGACGTCGACCATCGGTGGCGACGGTGCGAGTTCATGGCGCCGCAGCCGGTCGAGCAGCGTTTCCATCTCGTGCGACAGCTCGGCCACTTCGGTGAACCCGAAGGTGGCGGCGCCGCCCTTGATCGAGTGGGCGACGCGGAAGATCGCGTTCAGCGTCTCGTCGTCCACTGCGGCCGGGTCGAGCGCGAGCAGCAACTGCTCCATGCGCTGCAGATTTTCGGCCGCCTCTTCGAAGAAGGTCTGGTGGAACTGTTGGAGATCGAGGCCGCCGTCGCCGGAGGCGTCTCGGTGATCCTTGGTAGGGTCGGTCATGGAGTGCGCCTGGGGGTGAACGCCGTGCTCAGCGTATGACCATTCGAATGACTTCGAGCAGCTTGATGGCGTCAAAGGGCTTGACCAGCCAGCCGGTCGCACCGGCGTCGCGGCCGGCCTGCTTCATCTCGTCACTGGACTCGGTGGTCAGGATGAGAATCGGCGCCGCCTGGTATTGCGAGGTGTCGCGCAATTTGCGGGTCAGCGAGATCCCGTCCAGGCGGGGCATGTTCTGGTCGGTCAGGATGAGATCGAACACCTGACGCCCCGCCTTGTCCCAGGCATCGGCCCCATCGACGGCCTCTACCACCTGGTACCCGGCGTTTTTCAGCGTGAAGGAGACCATCTGCCGCATGGAGGCGGAGTCGTCGACAGCGAGGATCAAAGGCATGAATCACTACTCCGGCAGAGACCAGACGCGCCCCAATGCCAGGGTGTGCGTCAACTGCCTCAATTTTTCTCACTCCAGGCCTGCTTCGGTAGCAGGATCACGCCGCAAAATCCAGCCCAGTTTCCAGGAGACGACCCCATGTTCCGCCCGCCTCCACCGCGCCGCCTGCGCATCCTGCACCTCGAAGACTCGGAAATGGACCACCAGCTGGTCCTCGTCCACCTGCGCCGAGGGGGCATCGAGGCCACGATGCACCGCGTCGACACCGAAAACGCCTTCCTGGCGGCACTCGGCCAGACCTGGGACGCCGTGCTGTCCGACTACAACCTGCCCGGCTTCTCCGGGCTGATCGCGCTGGAGCTGCTGCGCGACCGAGACACGCTGCTGCCCTTCATCCTCGTCTCGGGCGAGATCGGCGAGGACACGGCGGTCGAGGCCATGCGCAACGGCGCCTCCGACTACCTGCTCAAGAGCAACCTGAACCGGCTGGTGCCGGCGCTGCTGCACGCGGTGGACGTCTGCGAAGGTCAGCGCGCCCGCCAGCGCACCGACGAGGAGCTGGCGCGCTCGCGCAAGCGGCTGTCGGAGCTGGCGCAGCACCTGCAGACCAGCATCGAGATGGAGCGCGCCGCCATCGCCCGCGAGATCCACGACGACGTCGGCGGCTCGCTGACCGCGGTGAAGTTCGATCTGGCCTGGATCGCCCGCCACGCCTCCGATGGTCCGATGGCCGAGCGTGCGCAGCAGGCGCTGGAGTCGGTCAACCACGCCATCGAGGCCAGCCAGCGGATCATGCACAACCTGCGTCCCGCCATCCTGGAGCAGGGCCTGGTGGCCGCGCTGCAGTGGATGACGCAGCGCTTCGAGCGCCGCACCGGGATGCGCACCACCTTCCGCACCAGCAACGACCACCTCACCCTGTCGCCGGGCGTGCCGCTGGTCGCCTACCGCACGGCCCAGGAAGCGATGACCAACATCTCCAAGCACGCCAAGGCGACCCGGGTCCAGGTGGACCTGACGGTGGCGGCCGGTGTGCTGTCGCTGGAGATCAGCGACAACGGCCGCGGGCTGGCCAATGGCGATCTGGGCAAGGACCACTCGTTCGGAATCCGCGGCTTGCATGAACGCGCGGACACCGTCGGGGGCTGGATCGACCTGAGCAGTTCGCCGACCGGCACGACCCTGATACTCTCGGTGCCTCTCGACCTGAGCGATGTGGCATCCCGTCCCGGCGACGCCGAGATCGACCTGCCGCTGACCAGCAGCCCGCATGATCCTTCTACCTGGGGCGCCCTATGACCCGCGTGATTCTCTGTGACGACCATGCCCTGATCCGCCGGGGCATCCGCGATACGCTGGCCGAGCAGCCTGACATGCAGATCGTCGGCGAAGCCGGTGAATACGGCGAACTCCGCAACCTGCTGCGCACCACCACCTGCGACGTGCTGGTGCTCGACATCAACATGCCCGGCCGCAGCGGGCTGGACGTGCTGCACGCCCTCAAGGACGAAGGCTCGCCGATCCGCGTGCTGATCGTCTCGATGTACCCCGAGGACCAGTACGCCCTGCGTGCCCTGCGTGGCGGCGCCTACGGCTACGTCAACAAGGGAGGCGACACGGCGCAGATCGTCACCGCCGTGCGCATGGTCGCGCAGGGCCGCAAGTACATCACCGCCGAGATGGCGCAGATGCTGGTCGAAAGCCTGACCACCCCCGCCCCGGAAGCCGCGCACGACAAGCTCTCCGACCGCGAACTGCAGACGCTGACGATGATCGCCTCCGGCAAGCGCCTGTCGGACATCGCCGAGCAGCTCTCGCTGAGCCCCAAGACGGTGAGCGTCTACCGGGCGCGGGTGCTGGAGAAACTCGGGCTGACGAACAACTCGGAGCTGACGGTCTACGCGATCCGCAACGAGTTGGTGTGACAATGCCGCATGCGAACGAAGTGACACGAGGTAGCTGCCATGAACTCCCTGATCGCCCTGGATCTCGACGAAGCCGCCATGCAATCCGCCGAGGCACGCATTCCTGAACTGGCCGCACAAGCAGTGCGACAGGCGCGCCAGCAGGCACTGAAGACCTCCGGCAAGGTGGTGGAGACGTTCAACGGCCAACTGGTCGAGACCTATGCCGACGGCCATCGCCGCGTGCTGCGCGATCTGCCCCCGTCCATCCGCATCCAGCCCGGCACCATCCTCAAGCGCCGCTCGGTGTAATGGCTCCTGCGGTTCCCAGGCTCCGGGTATTTGGAGGCCCGAACGGATCGGGCAAGAGCACGATCAAGGAAGCCTTGAAGCCGGAATGGCTCGGCGTCTACGTCAACGCCGACGACCTGGAGAAGGACATCCGGCGGTCAGGACATGCCGATCTGGCCGAGTTCGGTTTGTCCGGCGCCGATCTGGCAGGCATCCACACCTTCCTGTCGAACTCGACGCTGCTGGCCCGAGAACCCGAACTGCTGACCGAAATGGCGAGATTGACTGTCGAAGACACGCGCGTGGACTTCGGCACGGTCAAGGTCAATTCCTACCACGCATCGGTGCTGTGCGACTTCATCCGCCATCGCCTGCTGGCACAGGGCATCTCGTTCACATTCGAGACGGTGATGTCCTCGCCAGACAAGGTGGACTTCATGGCGCAGGCCCGCGCACACGGATTTCGGACCTATCTGTACTTCGTCGCCACCGACGATCCGGAAATCAACGTCGAGCGGGTCAACAACCGGGTGCGCAGTGGCGGCCATCCCGTGCCGCCCGAGAAGATCCGCGAGCGCTACTACCGCTCGCTGCACCTCCTGCCGCAAGCCATCGACCAGAGCAGCCGCGCCTACGTCTTCGACAATTCGGGGGACGATCGCCTGCTGCTGGCCGAGATCAGCGACTACGGTGAATCCCTGCGGCTGGAAGAAGCGGCCATCCGACCTTGGTTCGAGCCGGTCTTGCAACGCTACCTCTGACCGCAGGCCCGTTGGCCGTCAGATCCGCACCGGAATCCCGCGCGCCGCCATCAACTGCTTGGCCTCGCCGACCGTGTGCTCGCCATAGTGGAAGATGCTGGCGGCCAGCACCGCGTCCGCCCCGCCCTGCTGCACACCGTCCGCCAGATGGTCGAGGTTGCCGACACCGCCCGAGGCGATCACCGGCACCGGCACCGCGTCCGCCACCGCGCGCGTGAGCGCCAGGTCGAAGCCGATCTTGGTGCCGTCGCGGTCCATGCTGGTCAGCAGGATCTCGCCCGCGCCCATCTCGGCCATCTGGCGCGCCCAGGCCACCGCGTCGAGGTGCATGTTCTTGCGCCCGCCGTGCGTGTAGACGTCCCAGCCCGGCCCCTTGGTCGCCAGATCCTCGCCGACCCGCCGCTTGGCGTCGATGGCCACGACGATGCACTGCGCGCCGTACTTGTCCGAGGCGTCACGGATGATCTGCGGGTTGGCGACCGCCGCCGAGTTGAAGCTGACCTTGTCCGCACCCGCATTGAGCAGCCGGCGCACATCGGCCACCGTGCGCACGCCGCCGCCCACCGTCAGCGGAATGAAGACCTGCGACGCCACCGCCTCGATGATGTGCAGGATCAGGTCGCGGCCGTCGCTGGTGGCGGTGATGTCGAGAAAGGTCAGCTCGTCGGCGCCCTGGTCGTTGTAGCGGGCGGCGATGTCCACCGGGTCGCCCGCGTCGCGCAGGCCGACGAAGTTGACGCCCTTGACGACCCGGCCGCCGGTCACGTCGAGGCAGGGGATGATGCGTTTGGCGAGCATGGCGTTCCGTTCCGGCTCAGGCCGTGGTGCCGTTGCGTTCGTCGGCCAGGCGCTGGCCAGCGGCGAAATCGAGGTCGCCGGTGTAGATCGACCGCCCGCAGATCACGCCCTGCACGCCCTCCTTCTCCACCGCGCACAGCGCCTCGATGTCGGCGATGTTCGACAGGCCGCCCGAGGCGATCACGGGGATCGTCAGCGCCTGCGCGAGCTTCACGGTGGCGTCGATGTTGATGCCGGTGAGCATGCCGTCGCGGCCGATGTCGGTGTAGATGATGCTTTCCACCCCGTAGCCCTCGAACTTCTTGGCCAGATCGACCACCTCGTGGCCGCTGAGCTTGCTCCAGCCGTCGGTGGCCACCAGTCCGTCCTTGGCGTCGAGGCCGACGATGATGTGGCCGGGGAAGGCGGTGCAGGCGTCGCGCAGGAAGCCGGGGTTCTTCACCGCGGCCGTGCCGATGATCACGTAGGTGATGCCGGCGTCGAGGTAGCGCTCGATGGTGTCGAGGTCACGGATGCCGCCGCCGAGCTGCACGGGGATCTTGCCGTCCACCTCGGCCAGGATCGACTGGATCGCCCTGGCGTTGACCGGCTTGCCGGCGAAGGCGCCGTTCAGGTCCACCAGGTGCAGGCGTCGGCCGCCGGCATCGAGCCAGCGGCGGGCGACCACCGAGGGGTCCGTGCCGAAGGTGGTGGAGTCGTTCATGTCGCCTTGCTTGAGGCGCACGCATTGACCGTCTTTGAGATCGATCGCCGGGATCAGCAGCATGGTGTCAGGGCTTTCAGGGCTTCCAGCCAAGGAAATTGCGGTACAGCGCCAGACCGTGGTCGGCGCTCTTTTCGGGGTGAAACTGGGTGGCGAAAATGTTGTCGCAGGCCACCGCACAGGTGAACGGCGCGCCGTAATCGGTCTCGCCGGCGGTGTGGCGCGGATCGTCGGGCGTCGTGAAGTAGCTGTGGACGAAGTAGAACCACGCCCCGTCCGGCACCCCGGCCCAGACCGGATGCACAGCCCCGTCATGCGCGATCTGGCGCACGCGGTTCCAGCCCATCTGCGGCACCTTGTAGCGGCTGCCGTCGGGCTGCAGGCGGCCTTCGAGCTGGAAACGCTTCACGCGGCCGGGGATCAGACCGAGGCCGGGCGTGTCCTGCTCCTCCGAGTGGTCGAGCAGCATCTGCATCCCGACACACACGCCCATCAGCGGCTTGTTCGCGGCGGCTTCGAGCACGGCCTCCTTCAGCCCGGAGTCGTGCAGCTCGCGCATGCAGTCGCGCATCGCGCCCTGCCCCGGCAGCACGACACGCTCCGCGGCGCGCACCTCGTCGGGCTGCGAGGTCACGACAACCTCCAGCCCCGAACCTTGCGCGACGTGCAGCACCGCCTGCGACACCGAGCGCAGGTTGCCCATGCCGTAGTCGACGACAGCGACAGTCCGCGACATCACAGGCACCCCTTGGTGGACGGGATCACACCCGCCGAACGCGGATCAGGCGTGATTGCCATCCGCACCGCGCGGCCGAACGCCTTGAACATCGTCTCGCACTGGTGGTGGGCGTTGTGGCCCTTGAGGTTGTCGATGTGCAGGCTGACCAGCGCGTGGTTGACGAAGCCCTGAAAGAATTCGTAGACGAGCTGCGTGTCGAGCGCGCCGATCATGCCCGAGGTGAACTTCACGTCCATCTCCAGCCCCGGACGGCCCGAAAAGTCGATGACGACACGCGACAGCGCTTCATCCAGCGGCACGTAGCTGTGCCCGTAGCGCGTCAGGCCCTTCTTGTCGCCGACCGCCTTGGCCACCGCCATGCCCAGCGTGATGCCGACGTCTTCGACCGTGTGGTGGCCGTCGATGTGCAGGTCGCCGTCGGCCTCGATCTCCAGGTCGATCAGGCCGTGGCGGGCGATCTGGTCGAGCATGTGGTCGAAGAAGCCGATGCCGGTGGCGAGCTTCGAGACGCCCGTGCCGTCGAGGTTGACCCGGACGCGGATCTTGGTCTCGTTGGTGTTGCGCTGGATCTCGGCGATCCGGGGAGTGAGGTCAGTGCTGGCGCTTGGAGTGCTCATGCTGTTCAGGGTGCTCATCTTCAGACCGACGCCCGCAGCGCGTCGACCATGCGGGTATTTTCTTCCGGCGTGCCCACCGTCAGGCGCAGGCAGTTGGCCAGCAGCGGGTGCAGCGCCGCGACATGCTTGATGAGCACGCCGCGCTGCTTCATCCCCTCGAACGTCGCCTTCGAGTCGGCCACGCGCACGAGGACCATGTTCGCCTCGCTCGGCCACGCCTGCACGCCCGGAATGTCGCTCAGCGCAGCCTGCAGCCGCTCGCGCTCGCTGCGCAGCACCGCAGCCTGTCGAGCGTACTCGTCGGCATGCTCCAGGGCGAACAGCGCGGCCTCGGCGTTCAGCACGCTGACGTTGTACGGCGGGCGCACCTTGTCGATCTCGGCGATCAGCGCGGCCGGCCCGACCATGTAGCCCAGGCGGATGCCGGCCAGACCGAACTTGCTCAGCGTGCGCATCACCAGCACGTGGTCGTGCGCGCCGGCCCGCGGCAGCCAGGTGCGCGAGGAGAACGGCTGGTAGGCCTCGTCGAACACGACCAGCCCGTGCTGCGCGCCGACCGCCGCGACGATCTTCTCGATCACGGCGTCGTCGAACAGGTTGGCGGTCGGGTTGTTCGGGTAGGCGATGTAGGTGATCGCGGGGCGGTGTGCCTCGATCGCGGCCAGCATCGCAGCCTCGTCCAGCTCGAAATCGGCGGTCAACGGCACGCCGACGAAGTTCAGGCCCTGCAACTGCGCCGACATCGCGTACATCACGAAGCCCGGCACCGGCGCGAGGATCGTCGCCCCCGGCACGTCGCAGGCCAGCGCCAGCAGCGAGATCAGCTCGTCCGAGCCATTGCCCAGCATCAGCGCGCAGCCCTCGGGCATGGCGATGTGCTCGGCCAGCGCGGTCTTCAGCTCGTCAATGCGGCCACCGGGATAGCGGTTGATCGCCACCGCGCCGAGGCGTTGCCCCAGTTCGGCCTGCAGCGCGGGCGGCAGCGTGAAAGGGTTTTCCATCGCGTCCAGCTTGATGAAGCCGGCGCTGGGCTGGACGGCGTAGGCGTGCATGCCCTGGACATCGGCGCGCAGGGTCTGGGAAAGGCGGTTGCGAATGGGATCACTCATGGGGTCGCTCCTGCGCGGGTCAGTCGGCACGTTTCAGGCGGAACTCGGCGGCCTGCGCATGCGCCTGCAGCCCTTCGCCGTAAGCCAGTTCGGCGGCGATCACACCCAGCGTCTGCGCGCCCTGCTCGCTCACCTCGATCAGGCTGGAGCGCTTCTGGAAGTCATAGACCCCCAGCGGCGACGAGAAGCGCGCGGTGCCCGACGTCGGCAGCACGTGGTTCGGCCCAGCGCAGTAGTCGCCCAGGCTCTCGCTCGTGTACGCCCCCAGGAATATCGCCCCGGCGTGGCGCAGCAGCGGCTCCCAGCGGTGCGGGTCGGACGAGCTGACTTCGAGGTGCTCCGGCGCGATGCGGTTGCTGATCGCGCAGGCTTCATCCATGTCCCGCGTCAGGATCAGCGCGCCGCGGCCTTCCAGCGAGGCGCGGATCACGTCGCGGCGCGGCATCCCGTCGATCAGGCGGTCGATCTCGGCCTGCACCTTGGCGATGTAGTCCGCGTCCGGGCTCAGCAGGATCGACTGCGCGAGTTCGTCGTGTTCGGCTTGGCTGAACAGGTCCATCGCGACCCAGTCGGGCGGCGTTGTGCCGTCGGCCAGCACGAGGATCTCGCTCGGGCCGGCGATCATGTCGATGCCGACCTGGCCGAAAACACGCCGTTTGGCACTCGCCACGTAGGCGTTGCCGGGGCCGGTGACCTTGTCGACGCGGGGCACGGTCGCCGTCCCGTAGGCCAGCGCACCCACCGCCTGCGCGCCGCCGATCGTGAACGCACGGCTGACACCGGCGACATAGGCGGCGGCCAGCACCAGCGCGTTCTTCTCGCCCTTGGGCGTCGGCACGACCATGATGATTTCGCCGACCCCTGCGACATGCGCCGGGATCGCGTTCATCAGCACCGACGACGGGTACGCCGCCTTGCCGCCCGGGACATAGATGCCCACGCGGTCGAGCGGCGTGACCTTCTGGCCGAGCAGCGTGCCGTCTTCGTCGCGGTAGCTCCAGCTCAGGCCACACGCTTGCAACTGGCGCTCGTGGTAGCTGCGCACACGCTGGGCTGCGGCTTCGAGGGCGCTGCGCTGCGCGGGCGTGATCGCCTCGAACGCGGCCTTCAGCTCCTCGCGGGTCAGCTCCAGCGCGGTCATCGACTCGGCCTGCATGCCGTCGAAGCGGTTGGTGTACTCGATCACCGCCGCGTCGCCGCGCTGCTGCACGTCCTGCAGGATGCCCGCGACCCGTTCCTCGATCGCATGGTCCGTCTCCGCCGACCAGTGCAGCACGCGCTGGAACTCGGCTTCGAAGTCCGGAGCGGCGGTGTTCAGGTGGCGGATGGCGACGGAGGACATGGCGGGGCTTTCTTGAGCTTCGGGAAGGTCAGTCTTTGGGAATGGCGGAGGCAAAGGCGTCGATCAGCGGGCGGAGCTGGTCGCGCTTGAGCTTGAGGGCGGCCTGGTTGACCACCAGCCGCGACGAGATCTGCATGAACGGCTCGACCTCGACGAGGTGGTTCGCCACCAGCGTCTTGCCGGTGGAGACCAGATCGACGATGGCGTCGGCGAGACCCGTCAGCGGCGCGAGTTCCATCGAGCCGTAGAGCTTGATCAGGTCGACGTGCACGCCCTTGTCGGCGAAGTGCTGGCGGGCGATTGCCGTGTACTTGGTCGCCACGCGGATGCGCGAGCCCTGCTTCACGGCCGCCGCATAGTCGAAGCCTTCGCGCACCGCCACGCTCATGCGGCACTTGGCGATGTTCAGGTCGAGCGGCTGGTAGAGGCCCTGGCCGCCGTGCTCGATGAGGATGTCCTTGCCGGCCACGCCGAGGTCGGCGCCGCCGTACTGCACATAGGTCGGCACGTCGGTGGCGCGCACCAGCACGACCTGCACATCCGGCCGGTTCGTCGGCAGGATCAGCTTGCGGGACTTCTCGGGGTCTTCCAGCACCTCGATACCGGCGGCGGCCAGCAGCGGCAGCGTCTCCTCGAAGATGCGGCCCTTGGACAGCGCCAGCGTGATCATCCCGTTGGATGGCGTGCTCATGCGGGAACCCTTTCGATGTCGGCCCCGATGCCGCGCAGCTTGACTTCCATGGCGTCGTAGCCGCGGTCGAGGTGGTAGATGCGGTCGACCGTGGTGGTGCCGTCGGCGACGAGCCCGGCGATCACCAGCGAGGCCGAGGCGCGCAGGTCGGTGGCCATCACGGTGGCGCCCGACAGGCGCGGGATGCCTTCGACGATGGCGGTATGGCCGTCCACGGCGATGTGCGCGCCCAGGCGCACCAGCTCGTTGACGTGCATGAAGCGGTTCTCGAAGATGGTCTCGGTCACGCGCGCCACGCCTTCGGCGATGCAGTTCACGGTCATGAACTGCGCCTGCATGTCGGTCGGGAACAGCGGGTGCTCGCTGGTGCGGAAGCTCACCGCCTTCGGACGGTCGCTCATCTGCACGCGGATCCAGTCGTCGCCGGACTCGACCGTGACACCGGCCTCGCGCAGCTTGCTGATCACGGCGTCCAGATGGCTGGCGTCAGCGCGGCGCAGCGTCACGTCGCCACCGGCGGCGGCCACGGCACACAGGAAGGTGCCGGCCTCGATGCGGTCCGGGATGATCTGGTGCGGCACCTTGGGTGCGTGCAGGCGCTCGACGCCGGTGATGCGCAGGCGGCTGGTGCCGCGGCCGTCGATCTGGGCACCCATGGAGATGAGCAGGTCGACGAGGTCGGTGATTTCGGGCTCTTGTGCGGCGTTTTCCAACACCGTTTCGCCGTCGGCCAGCGTCGCGGCCATCAGCAGGTTCTCGGTGCCGGTGACGGTGACCATGTCGGTGGTGATGCGTGCACCCTTCAGGCGCGGCGACGCGGTGGCGTGGATGTAGCCATGTTCGACGCGGATCTCCGCGCCCATCGCCAGCAGGCCCTTGATGTGCTGGTCCACCGGCCGCGAGCCGATCGCGCAGCCGCCGGGCAGCGACACGCGCGCCACGCCGAAGCGCGCCAGCAGCGGGCCGAGCACGAGGATGGACGCGCGCATCGTCTTCACCAGCTCGTAGGTCGCCTCGGTGGAGGTGATGTTCGAGGCGTCGACGGTGACGATGCCGGGCGTGGCCGGATCGCGCGTGGAAGTCGCGCCGAGCTGGGCGAGCACCTTCAGCGTGGTCGAGACGTCCTTCAGGCCCGGCACATTGGCCAGGGTGACCGGCTCGGCCGTCAGCAGCGCCGCGCACAGCTCGGGCAGGGCGGCGTTCTTGGCGCCGGAGATCGTGACCTCACCCTGGAGGGTGCGGCCGCCGCGAATCAGAAGCTTGTCCATGGAGGTGTGCGTGTGCTTGCGAGGGGCTCATGCCGCGTTGCGGGCTGGCCTGTCGCACACCGGGGTCGGCATGCACACGCCCGCGCCGCAGCCTGGGGCCGCGCGCGGTGGTCAATGGTGGTGGGTGACGGGGCTGGTCGGTGCAGTACCGGCCTTGGCCCATTCGGCGGGAGTGAGCGTCTTCATCGACAGCGCGTGGATCTCTTCGCGCATGCGCTCGCCCAGCGCAGCGTAGACCAGCTGGTGGCGGGCCACGCGCAGCTTGCCTTCGAACTGGCTGGACACGATGGTCGCGAAGAAATGGCGGCCGTCACCGTCGACTTCCAGGTGCTCGCAGGACAGGCCGGCGGCAATGAAATCGCGGACTTGGGTGGGGGTGGGATCGGCCATGGTGCGTGAGATTGTAGCGGCATCGGCATCGGCTTATGATCTTACTTTCGTCTTACTCTGGAGGTGTCCAATGGAAGCCATCCCAACGACACGCCTGTCCAGCAAGGGGCAAATCATCATCCCCAAGCCCTTGCGCACCCTGTACCACTGGACACCCGGCACCGAGTTGGAAGTCATCGATGTGGGCGATGGCCTGCTGCTGCGCCCGCGTGTCACGTTTCCCGTCACCCAGCTGGACGACGTGGCCGGCTGCTTGCCCCACAGCAGCCCGGCACTGACCGACGACGACATTGCTGCGGCGCTGGCAGCGGGTGTCAAGGAGCAGTGGCTTGATCGCGATTGACACCAACGTCGTCGTGCGCTTTCTCGTCGCCGATGATCCGGCGCAGCATGCCGCCAGCACCCGTCTGCTGCGCGAGCACGACGTGTTCGTGCCGGACACGGTGGTGATCGAGACCGAGTGGGTGCTGCGCTTCGCCTACCGGTTCGAGCCGGTGCAGGTGGTGCGCGGCCTGCGCGGACTGTTCGGCTTGCCGAACGTGCATCTGGCGCAGGCCGCCCCGATCGCGCAGGCGCTGCGGTGGCATGAAGCGGACGGGCTGGATTTCGCTGACGCGCTCCATCTGGCGCAGAGTCAGCACCTCGCCGCGCTGAAGACCTTCGACCGGAAGTTCATCCGGCGGGCGGCGGCGCTGGGCACCTGCCGCGTCGAAGCGCCGGATTGAACCAGCCTCGGCACGGTCAGAGCTTCTGGGCCTGCATGAAGTCGTCGAAGCCGGCTTCGGCGAAGCGGAACCACAGGTTCTGGTCGGCGCGGAACTTGGCGTAGTCGGCGTAGACCTTCTTCCAGTTCGGGTTCTTGTCGCCGATCTCGGCGTACAGCGCCATCGATTCCTTGAGCGCCATCTCCATCACGTCGTCAGCGGATGAGTAGAAAGGCGACACCCTGATGTACTCGGGAATCATCATCCTTTTGCTTTGACTATCTGAGCCTCTTGAGAAACGACTCAAGCATGGCGTTGAACTTGTCAGGAAACTCCCAGAACATGAGGTGCTGACCAAGTTCTTCTACCTCGGAGTGAGGTGTGTTCTTTGCTAGCCAAGCCTTTCCAAGTGGAGTCCATCCGTCGAACCAGCCGGGATTGGCCAGAATATTCAAGACAGGAATTTTTCCGTCAATCGCCTTCGCTTCCGCACTGTAATCCGCCATGCTACCGTCGTAGTCGAGTTGCAAGGTGACGGAGGTTGGTGTTTGCAACATCTGCTTGATGAACCATTTTTTTTCGCCATCAGTCAATGGACGGGTAACCATCGACTGCAAGAAGTCGCCCGATGTCTTCACTCGGTCATAGCTGATGCCATCGTGGAAGCCTTTGAGATCAACGGCACTCTTCAGGGTGCCCCAATCACCTTCTGCCTCGACAATCGCCTTCGGATTGGAGTCGATGCAAACAAAGGCTTTTACATTCTGGGTGCCATGGACTCTGAAGTAAGCGTAGACATCATGACAGCCCCAAGAGTGGGCAACAAGAACGACATCCTTCAGTCGCAATGCTGTCATGAAGTCGTTGAGATCAACGCCGTGCTGTGTGTAATGATTGTTTTCTGCTGTCTTGGTTGAACGTCCCTGACTCCGTGGGTCATAACTGATCGTTCGATAGGACTTCGAGAAGTAGTCAACTTGTTTTTGCAGCATTTCCGAAGTACCAGTCCAGCCAGGGATAAAAACAATCGGTGTTCCTCGTCCTTTGTCAACGTAATACAGTTGCAATTCCGGACTGACGCGAATTAACTGACCTGCAAATGCGTTGCCGCACAACGTCAGAATGGCACCGAAAAGAATGCTCAACCATCGATTTAACCGGTTGACTGATTGACGATTCATTTTCATATCTCCTATTGTCATGAGGTGTGCCAGTGGGGCTAGAGATATTGGCGACGTCCGGACCCCACATGCCGAAAGGCGTAGACTGCGAGGAGGTAGAAACCTCATTTCACCTTCAGCGTGAACGTCCCCTCCGTCATGCCCAGAATCCCGCTGACAGAGCGCAACTGCAGGATGTGGTCACCCCGAGGCAGCGGCTCGATGGTGACGAAGAACCCATCGGACAGACCCACCTGAGGCGAGCCGGTCAAACACCCATCAACGGCCTTGAGATCAGCGGCGGCCGTGAAGCCGAACGTCCGGGTCGTGATGCGGCGCGGCTTCAGGCTGCGACCATTCAGGCGCGCCTCGACGACGGAGTAGCTCTCGATCAGCGGGATCAGTCCGCCGCCCAGGAAGTCCGCGAACGTCTGGCCCGGTGCTGGCTCGAAAGCCGGCGGGCTCGGACAGGGGTAGTCGCTCAGGAAGACGGCCACAGGGGCCAGGATCGCCTTGCCGACCGGGACCGTGCAGGTCCGGCTGAACGAACCACCCAGCGGCCCCACCAGAAACCAGACCGGCCCCTCCTGGTTGACCTCGCAATCGCCCCCCGCGATGGCCGGATTGGCATTGAACGGGATCGACAACGTCCAGCGCCAGAACGACTGCGCCCACTCGGCATGGCTGCGACCACGCCACGCGCCCTGTGACCCCTCGGACCGGGCTGCGGCATCGGATTGGCCGGCATGGGTGGGGCTGTGGTGGGCGCTCGGAATGCGAGCGCCGCGTGCACCATCCATGCCAGCCTGCGTGGGCAGCGCCAGCACCAGAGCACTGACCAGCACGGCCACGGCCGTCAGCGGGAATGTCACGGGGAACTTCATGATGACTCCTTGCAGTTGCATCGGAACGAGGGCGGAAGCCAACACACCAGTGACCGCGGATCACGCGGGCACGATGTTCTGGTTGACCCGGAACAGGTTGCCCGGGTCGTAGCGGCGCTTGAGGGCGAACAGGCGGTCCAGGTTGCCGCGGTAGGCGGCCTGCACCCGGGCATCACCCTCTTCCATCAGGAAGTTGATGTAGGAGCCGCCCGCCGAGAGGTCGTGCAGCGCCGCGCCGTAGTCCTTGCACCAGCGGGTGATCGCGTCCCGGTCGGCGGGATCGTGGCTGACCCCGGCGACGACCTGCGCGAACTGCGACCGCCGGTAGCTGAAGGCTGTTTCGTTCGGTCCGACCGCGTGGACCTGCCCGAGCACCGGGTAGAGGTGCATCAGCGAATGCAGCGTCGGCACCCGGGCGGCAAACTCGACATGCCGCGCGATGGCCTCGTCGCTGAGCGTGTCGAAGAAGTCGCCCCGCCAGTACCACTGCAGCCCCGCCGGGTACAGCGCGTCGAACATGCCCTGCAGCATGGGCATCGGCATGGGCTGGACCGCGTCGATCATCGGTGGCCCGAAGGCCCGGATAGGCGCGAACACCTGTCCGGCCTGTTCAGGCGGGCCGGTGTAGCACCACACCACCGCGCAGACCGTCCGCCCGTGCAGCGCCGCCGGGAAGGGATCGACCGGGGGAATCTTGCCGAGGTGGACAAAGCCGTTCAGGTCCGGCGGCGCCGACACGATGAACTCGCGGTACCAGCGCAGCAGGTCGGTCATGCGCTCGATCGGCCAGATCGTCATGCCGCCCACCACGTCGCGCACTGGCTCCAGCCGGAACTCGAACGTGGTCACGACCCCGAAATTGCCCCCACCACCCCGCAGTGCCCAGAACAGGTCCGGATGTTCGTTCGCCGAGGCCGTGACCGCCTCGCCGCTGGCCAGCACCACATCGGCCGACAACAGGTGATCGACCGTCAGACCGTACTGGCGACTCAGGTAGCCGATGCCACCGCCGAGCGTCAGCCCGGCGATGCCGGTTGTGCCGTTGATGCCCATGGGCAGCGCCAAGCCGTGGGCATGGGTGGCGGCGTCGATCTCGCGGAGGAGGCATCCGGCCCCCACCCGCGCCGTCCGGGCCGCCGGATCGATCTCGATGGCCTTGAACAGCGACATGTCCAGCACGACGCCGTCGTCGCACACGCCCAGCCCGCCGCCGTTGTGCCCGCCGCCGCGCAGCGCCAGCAACTGCTGGTGGTCACTGGCCAGGCGCACGGTGTGCTGCACATCGGCCACGTCGCGGGCATAGACGATGAGCCGAGGGCGCCGGTCGATCATGCCGTTGTAGACCTGGCGGGCGGCGTCGTAGCCGGTGTCCCCAGGCTGGACTAGGTGTCCGTGCAGCACGGTGGAAAACGCCGAGAGGGCAGAGACGGACAACATGGCAGAACCTCCTGTCGGTCCGCAGCCGCGAACCGTGCCACTGTTGTAGGCCTGCCGGCGTCACCGACCAATAGTCAGGATTGACTATCCAGCGTCCACCGTCCACCAACCACTAGCCCGCGGGAGGCCTGACCGCTTCGGGACGGACCTGGGAGACTTCGACAATGACATCGGCGGGCAGGCCGGCGCGGCGCGCTGCTTCCAGGATCTTGTCGGGGCTACCTGCTTCGTAGAGGCAGTAGGTCTTGCGCTGGTCGGCGCTCAGGAACGAGTACAGCCAGTGCACGCCGACCTCGGCATTGATCTGCTGGAGACCTGCCATGCCATCGGCATCCATGTCGAGGCGTTCGGCGAATTGGCGTTCGATGAGGAAGAGTGGCATCACAGCCTCCCGTGGTTGGGTCCGTCAGATGTGCGCGCCTGCAGCGTAAGCCGCTCGCCACCCATTGACAAGCAGGCACTTTCACCCCCTGGTGCGCTTGCCTCACCCACCGGGGCGCGACATACTCCACCGGTTGGTACGCATTCGTAGCAGCGTGGGCAGGGAGGCGCGATGCGAACGGTACTTGACCCGGAGTTCGGGCATCTGGTGGGGCGTCGTGACGAATCTGCCCAGCTGGAGGCCGCACTGCAACTGGCCCGCGGGGGGCGGCGTCAACTGGTGCTGCTGTCCGGACCGGCCGGTGCGGGCAAGTCGCGGCTGGCCAGCGAACTGGAACGCACGGCGACACGGGCCGGCGATCTGGTGGTCTGGGGCCGTTGCCCGGAGTCACCGGGTACGCCCCCATTCTGGCCATGGACCCAGGCACTGCGCAGCCTGAGCCGCCAGATTCCGGGCGATCCCGCCGGCGACGGCCCCGGCATTGGCCTGGACGACCTGCTCGACCAGATGGCACCGGCTGAGACGTCGCCGTCCTCCGGCCAGACCGTCAGTGACGCCGAACAGGCACGTTTTCGCCTCCTCGACGGCGTGACCCGCGCGCTGCAGCGGGCACCCGATGGCCGGATGCTCGTGCTGATCCTGGACGATGTGCACTGGGCCGACCCCTCGTCGCTCCGCTTGCTGGCCTTCGTGGCCGATGGACTGGACCAGGCGCGGGTGGCGCTGGTCGTCACCTACCGCGAGGACGCGCTCGCGGTCGAACCCGCCCTGCGCGACACCGTGGCCGAACTGCTGCGCCTGCAGCGGGTGCGGCAGATCCGGCTGCCTCCGTTCACGCAGGACGAGGTGCGCGAGTACCTGCGCCGCTACCTCGACCAGCGGGCAGTGACCGAGGAGCTGGTGCGCCTCGTCCACGAGCGCACGGAGGGCCTGCCCTTCTTCGTGGTGGAGACGGCACGCTTCCTGCAGGAGCATGACGTCGGCCACCTCGCCGACATCCCGCCAGGCATCCGCACCATGATCGGCAAGCGGGCCGGGACCCTGTCCCACGGCGCCCGACAGGTGCTGACGACCGCGGCCTGCATGGGCCGCCGCTTCTCGCCGGCCTTGCTGATCCGACTCAGCCCGGACCGCTCCGACGATGAGGTCCTGCAGTCGCTGGAGGAAGCCCGGGCGGCCGGTCTGATCGAAACCGGGCCGGACACCGAATGGCTGCACTTCGGCCATGCGCTGATCCGCGAGACGCTGTATGCCGAGATGCTGCCGCTGCGGCGTGCCCGGCTGCACCTGCGCATCGCCGAGTTGCTGGACGCCGACGCGCCTGCGCAGCCGCCCGCCAGCCTGTGGCCGGCACTGGCCTACCACTACGCCGAGGCCGCAAGCGTGGGCGGCGCAGCGCGCGCACTGGACTGTGCCAGCCGGGCTGGCGACACCGCCGCCCAGGCCCACGCGCACGAGGAAGCCGCGCGCTGTTTCCGCGCCGCGCTGGCCATGGCCGACCGGGCCGAGCAGACCGATCCGCTGGTGCGCTGCACCCTGCTGCTGCGCCTGGGACGCGCGCTCACCGAGCACGGCGCCGGCGAGTCCGGTGCCGAGGTCTGGCAGGACGCCGCGGCGCTGGCGGACCAGCTCGACCAGCCCGCCCTGCTGGCCCGCGCCGCGCTCGGCTTGGCGATCTCCATGAAGCTGCAGGGACTGGCCAGCACGCAGGTGATCCGGTGGCTGGACCGCGCGCTGGCCAGCGACGCCCTGGACGATGACCTGCGGGTCGAGTTGCTCTGCCAGCTTTGCCGCGCCCGCATCTACCTCGACCAGCGGGTCGCCGCCGACGAGGCCCACCACCAAGCACTCGCACTGGCGCCCGAGCGCGGGCCGGCGCGCCGCCGCTACTTTGCGCGGATGTGCCTGTGCACGGCGGTGTACTGGCCCGAGGACCTCGAGCGGCGCCTATCCCTCGGCGCACAGGCGCAGGCGCTCGCCCTGGCAAACGACGAGATTCCGCGGACGGCGCTGGTGGAATTGCTGTGCTACCGGGTGATCGACCTGATGCGCTGCGGTGCCCGAGAGGCGCTCGCCGACGCGCAGCAGCTCGGACTTGCGCTGGCCCGCCAGGGCCGCCTGGTGCTCTACGAGGGCCTGCTGACAGGCAACAGGGCCATCACCGCCCTCAACGACGGCCGCCTGCAGGATGCGGAGGCCTGGGCGGCCCAGGCCATGGGAATCAGCCGCAAGGCCTCCGACACCCAGGCCACCACCGCCTATGGCATGCACATGTTCTGCATCCGCCGGGAGCAGGGTCGACTGCACGAGGCGCTGCCCCTGCTGCGCCTCCTGGTCGGCCCGGACGGCGCAGCGCCATCGACGCAGGCCGCGCTCTGGCGGCCGGGCCTGATGCTGCTCTATGCCGAGCTGGGCATGACGGAGGCTTGCCGCACCGAGTACGAGCGGCTGCTGCCACTGGCCTGCGCACCGACAGCCGGAGACGCCAGCGCGCTGTGCCGGCTGCTGTTCACGGCGGAAGCCTGCGTGGCGCTCGACGACGCCCCGGGCGCCGCCCTGCTGCGCGAGCGTCTGCAGCCCCATGCCGGCAGCGCCCTCGTGGTCGATGCAGGGGGCGGGCCGTGTGCCGGGTCGGCCGACCGCTTGCGCGGCATGCTCGCCACGGTGTGCGGCGATTTCGGCCAGGCGCAGCACTGTTTCGACGCGGCCCTGGCCTTCGAGACCGCCTGCGGCTGGCGCACCTGGCAAGCCCATACCCGCTTCCGCCTGGCCTGGATGTGGCAACAGCGTGCCACGCAAGGCGATGCCGATGCGGCCCGCCAGCTCGCCGGTCGCGTCCGGACCGAGGCCACCGCGCTCGGCCTGGAGGCGCTGGCAGCACGCTGCCAGACCCTGCTGACCCGGCTGGACGCCACCCGCCCCCGCCACCCCTGCGGCCTCACCGACCGCGAGGTCGAGGTGCTGCGACTCATCGCCATCGGCCGCAACAACCGCGAGGTGGCACAGGTGCTGTCGATCAGCCCCAACACCGTCGCCAACCACATGCGCAGCATCCTGGAAAAGACCTACTGCGCCAACCGGACGGAGGCCGCGGCGTTCGCGGCCCGCGAAGGTCTGCTGAAGGGCTGAACCGTCAGGGCGGGCGGCCTCGCCTGCGGAATGCCGCGCGAACCCGGCGCTTATCACCGGCTTGCCCGGCCCCGGCGCCCGGCACAGTCCGGCGACAAGCCCCGCACACTCATGTCCAGCACCCTGCCACTGTCCCCTCGCCGACTGCCCCGCGGCTTCACGCTGATCGAGATGGTCATCGCGGTCGCGATGGTCGCCATCCTGGCCGCCCTGGCCTTGCCGAACTACCGGGAACACGTCGTGCGCAGCCAGATCACCGAGGCCACGCAGGCCCTGGCCGACGCGCGGGCCGCCATGGAGCAGTACTACCTGAACCAGCGCAGCTACACCGGCGGCCCCTGTGCCACCGCGGCCACGATCGGCACGTTTACCATCGCCTGCACCACCGTGCCCACGGCCGAGGCCTACGAGATCACCGCCACCGGCAGCCAGGCGAGTGCGGGCTTCACCTTCGCGGTCGACCACCACGGTACCCAGCGGACCTACGCCCTGCCGGCCGGCTGGGGCAACGTGCCGAGCGGCGGATATCCGTGCTGGATCGGCAGCAAGGGCCAGACATGCTGAACGGGAATGTCCGCCTGCCGCGGCGGCAGGGCTTCACCCTGATCGAACTGCTGGTCACGCTGACGCTCGTGGGGGTCCTGCTGTCGATCGCCACCCCGATGATGGCCACGTGGACGGCCAATGTGCGGGTGCGGGCCGTGGCCGAGCAGCTCGGCAACGACCTGCGTCTGACCCAGTCCGAGGCGCTGCGCCGCAACCGGCAGACCGTGCTCGCCCTGACGAATGCGACGCCGGCCCTGAACGCCACCGCAGCGGCCAATGGCAACCGCTGGTTCGCCCAGGCCCTGCCGATGCTGGCCGGCGAGACATTGACCGACCGCCACTTCGTCCTGGCTTCCTCCAGCGCCCGGCAGAACAAGGTGAGCATCAGCGGCCCGGCCGTCACCTGCTTCAACGCGATCGGACGGCCGGTGAGCAGCACGGCCACCGGGCTCGGCCAGAACTGCACGGCCCCCACCAGCGCGACCACGCCCGCCCAGTACGTCGTCAGCGCCACCAGCAGCAACCGGCCGCTGCGGGTGTCGGTCTTCATGGGCGGCCAGGTTCGCCTGTGCGACCCGGCCCGCTCGCTGGCCGCAGGCGCGGCCGACGGATGCTGAACAACATGCCCACCCGCGCCCGCGGCTTCACGCTGCTCGAAACCCTGGTGGCCCTGCTGGTGCTGTCCTTCGGCGTCATGGGGCTGATCGCCCTGCAGGGACGGGCGCTGCAATACGCCGTCGACGCGGAGGACCGCAACCGCGCCGCCCTCCTCGCGGACGAGCTGGTCAGCCTGATGTGGCTGTCGCGCACCGTCACGCTGCCCAGCGCGACCGTGGCGAGCTGGACAGCGCAGGTCCAGAACGCCGCCGCCTCCGGGCTGCCGCAGGCGAGTGCCACCGTGAGCGACCCGGACGCGCTGGGCGTCGTCACCATCACGATCCGCTGGCGCCCGCCCTCGCGCAAGGCCGCCAGCGGGGACCTGGTCTACTCGACGAAGGTGGTGGTGCCATGACGCCCGGGGTGCGCATGCGCGGCGTCACGCTGATCGAGGTCATGGTCTCGCTGGCGGTCAGCGCCTTCATCTCCGTCATCGTGGTCAGCGTGATGTCGCTGGCCGAGACCAGCAAGCGCCGCACGATCGCCGGCAGCGACCTCAGCCAGGTGTCGGCCTACGTGCAGTCGACGCTGGACCGCTCGCTGCGCAGCGCCGGCTCCGGCTTCACGCAGGCGGCCGCCTACGCCTTCGGCTGCCAGCTCCACGCCGCCAAGACGGGGCAGCAGGTCCTGCCGCGGCTCAGCGGCAGTCCGCTGCCCGCCCCTTTTGCGTCCGTCAGCACCGGAACCACCGGCGTGTTCCGCCTGGCGCCGGTGGTCATCGCGCGCGGCCAGACCACGCCGGGTGTCAGCGGCCAGAGTTCGGACGTGCTGGTCATCATGGCGGGCCAGTCCGGCCAGTCGGAGACCGCCGCCGGCTTCGCGGCGGATGCCCAGACCGGCACCCTGCTGCTGAGCAACGCCGTGGGCCTGAATCCGCAGGACCTGCTGCTCGTCACCGACCGCCAGCCCATCGCCAGCGGCACCGCACCCTGCTTGGTCGAGCAGGTGGCTTCGACCTTCAACGCGGCCACCGCGGGCGGCACCGTCCCGCTCGCCGGCACCTACGCCACCGCCAACGTCGGCACCACCGCCGTGCTGACGAACTACTCGATCGTCAGCCAGGTGCTCGCCCTGGGCAATGTCGCCAACGGCAACCCGCCGACGCTGCAGCTGGTCGGTGTCGGCGACAGCAACACCCTCTACACCTACGACCTGCTCCAGACCACCGGGTCGCCGCTGCAGCCGGTGGCCGATGGCGTGTTCGAGCTGCATGCGCTCTACGGCATCGACACCGATGGCGACCAGCGCATCAACCAATGGGTCACGCCGACCGGCACCTACGCCATCGCCAGCCTGATGGACGGCAGCACCACGGCCAGCGCCCGGCTGCGCACCATCGTGGCGCTGCGGCTCGGGCTGCTGCTGCGCTCGACGCTGCGGGAAGGCTCGGCCGTGGCGCCCACCAGCCTGAAGCTCTTCGCCGATCTGGGCAGCAGCCTCACCTTCACGCGCACCCTGAGCACCGCCGAGCAGCGCTACCGCTACCGCACGCTGGAGTCGACGATCCCGCTGCGCAACCTGCTGAATCCGCCATGACGCGCAACAGGACGCGCCCCGTGCGCCGCACCCAGTCCGGCTTCATCCTGCTGTTCACGCTCGTGGCGCTGGTGGCGGTGCTGGTGGCCGGCCTGTCGCTGATCCGGGCCATGGACGTGGGCCTGCTGCAGGCCGGCAACCTCGCCTTCCGGCGGGACCTGGTCAACCAGGCGGAGCGCGGGATCGCGCAGGCCGTCGCCCGGTTCAGCGGCACCGGCGCGCTGACCAGCGAAGCCCTGCGCAACGCCAACGCCCCGGCGATCAACTACTCGGCCGTCCGCCTGGCCACCAATGCCCAGGGCGTCCCCACGCTGCTGCTCGACGACGCTGCCTTCACCGCAGCCGGCATGACCGGCACCGACCTGACGGACAGCAGCAGCGGCGTGACGGTGCGGGTCGTCATCGACCGCCAGTGCACCGCGGCCGGCGACATCGCCGGCAACGCCTGCGCGCTGGCCACCTCCGACGGCGACCGCGCCGCCGACGACCGTTACCGCCAGGTGCGGGGCGAGGCCCAGCCCATCTACCGCATCAGTGTGCGGGCCACCGGCCCGCGCAACACGCAGGCCTATTTCCAGTCCACCGTGGCGCGCTGAACCATGACCCACTCGCTCGATCTCCTCAGCCGTCTCAGCCACCGCTGCGCCAATGTCCTGCTCGGACTGGTGGGTCTGCTGAGCCTGTGCACCGGCCCGGCCCGGGCGCTCGACCTGTCGGATACGCCGCTGTTCGCCTCGGCCAGCGTGCCGGGCAACCTGCTGCTGGCCCTCTCCGTCGAATGGCCGACCGCCACCACCCCGGCGTATCCGAACACCGTCGCCTACGCGCCTGCCACCGCCTACGTGGGCTACTTCGACCCCGAGAAGTGCTACCGCTACAACGCCGACGCGGTCACCCCCGCCAACAGCTACTTCGTGCCACACAGCGCCGCGGCGAACCACACCTGCACGTCCACGGCCACCCTGTCGCTGTGGAGCGGCAACTGGCTGAACTGGACCTCCACCCAGACCATCGACGCCTTCCGCTGGACGCTGACCGGCGGCACCCGCATGGCCGGCTTCGACACCCCGACCCTGACGGTGCTGCAGAAGACCTACCACAACGGGATGGGCGACCGGTCCAGCATCTATCCGGACAAGCTGAGCGTCGGCGCGGCCACGGTCAGCGGCGCCACGCCCTTTGGCTGGACCAGCGCCGTCGCCCGCATCCATGGCATGGGCCACGCGATGATCGTCAGCGCCGGGCTCGACCTGCGCTGCAACTTCTCGCTGAGCGGCAACAGCGCGACCCACACCTGCGATGGCTTTGCCGGTGCGCAGCAGAGCTGCACCACCGCCAACCCCAACGCCACCTGCACGCAGACCGTCAGCAACCCGGCCTACACCGTGACCTGCGGCTACTCCGTCAACAGCGGCAACTACACCTACATCTGCACCGGCACGCCAGTAGGCGGCAACGCCAGCGTCTGCACGGTGACGGTCGGCAACACGGGCGCTACCAGCTGCAATGCCGCCGACCCGACCTTCACGAACTACACCAGCCAGTCCTCGGCCGCGGGCACGGGCAGCAGCAGCGCGTTCTACCGCCTCTACATCCAGCTCCAGGCCTGCAACGCCACGGTCGGCCTGGAGAGCAACTGCGTCCCCTACGCCAGCAGCAGCAAGCCCGAGGGGCTGATGCAGAAGTACGCGAACAAGCTGCGCTACTCCGCCTTCGGCTACCTCAACGACAACGACACCTTTCGTGACGGCGGCGTGATGCGCTCGCGCATGAAGTACATCGGCCCGACCAAGCCGGTGCCGGGCTCGGCCGCGCTGTCCAACGCGGCGGCGGAATGGAACAGCAGCACGGGCGTCATGCTGACCAGTCCGGATGCCACGGACGCCACCGCCACCGCGGCCACCGCCCTGAGCCAGACCGGGCTGACCGTCTCGGTCGCCAACAGCGGCGCGATGAACTACGTCAACAAGTTCGGCCTGACCTCACAGGCCCTCAAGAGCTTCGACCCGGTCGGTGAGCTGTACTACGCCGGCCTGCGCTACTTCCGCAAGCTGGGACCGGTGGCCAGCTACAGCAGCTTCTCCGGGGTCACCAACGCCGGCACGCTGTCGGCCATGATCGACGACTTCCCGGTCATCACCACCTGGGACGACCCGGTCCTCTACGCCTGCCAGAAGAACTTCATCCTCGGCATCGGCGACATCAACACCTGGAACGACGCCAACCTGCAGGGCAGCACGATCCGCACGACCAGCGAGCCGACCCTCCCGCCCGAAGTCACCGCCGACACCGACCTCAACGTCAAGACCTCCACCGACATGGTCGGGCAGCTCGAAGGGCTGTCCAACCTGGGCGGCTACTCGTCCGGCCGCAACAACAGCTTCTTCATCGCCGGCATGGCCTACGACGCCCACACCCGGGACCAGCGCAGCGACCTCACCGGCGACCAGACCGTCAGCACCTACTGGGTCGACGTGCTCGAAGGCCAAAGCTATTCCCACCGGAACCAGTACTGGCTGGCGGCCAAGTACGGCGGCTTCACGGTACCCGCCGGCTTCAACCCCTACGCCGCCACCAACACCACCACCACCCTGCCCCTGGCGGCCTGGTACACCAACACCGACACCCTGCCCAATGGCGGCACGACCCAGCTGCGCCCGGACAACTACTACACCGGCGGCCAGGCTGCCACGATGGTGTCCGGCCTGAACGCGGCATTCGCCAGAATCGCGGCCGATGCATCGGCC